>CAJUEG010000023.1 GCA_910584835.1 uncultured Oscillospiraceae bacterium
CCCTTGAAGGGGGCGTACTTCTCAAAGACGGAGGCCATGATGCCCTCGCCCTTGGTGTCGGTGAGGAATTCGTTGCGGTAGCCGAACAGGCCGCGCGACGGCACCAGGAATTCCAGCTTGGTGCGGCTGCCGATGGGGTCCATGGAGAGGAACTCGCCCTTCCGGGCCCCCAGCTTCTCCATGACGGCCCCCACGCAGTCGGCGGGCACATCAATGACCACCCGCTCGATGGGCTCGCACTTCCTGCCCTCCACCTCCTGGTACACCACACGGGGGGGCGACACCTGGAACTCGTACCCCTCCCGGCGCATGGTCTCAATGAGGATGGACAGGGACATCTCCCCCCGGCCCGCCACATTGAAAGCGTCGGTGGACGCCTCCACCTCCGTGACCCGCAGGGACACGTCCTTCAGCGTCTCCCGGAACAGCCGGTCCCTGAGCTGGCGGCTGGTGACGTACTTGCCCTCTTTCCCGGCGAAGGGGGAGTCGTTGACGGAGAAAGTCATCTCCAGAGTGGGGGCGGAGATCTTCACAAACTCGATGGGTTCCGGGGCAGAGGTCACACACACCGTATCGCCGATGGTGATGTCGCCAATGCCGCTCATGGCGATGATCTCCCCCGCCGCGGCCTCGGTGACAGGGGTGCGGGCCAGGCCGTCAAAGGTATACAGGGCGGTGGCCTTGGCCTTTTTAGGGACCTCGTCCTGCTTGTGGTAGTTGCACACCACGATCTCCTGGTTCTGCTTCACGGTGCCCCGCTCAATGCGGCCCACGGCGATGCGGCCCACGAACTCGTTATAGTCGATGGAGGACACCAGCATCTGGAACGGAGCGTCCGCCTCGCAGTCCGGGGCGGGGATATAGTCCAGGATGGTCTCGAACAGGGGCACCAGGTCGGTGCCCGGCACGTCGGGGGAATAGCTGGCGGTGCCCTGCCGCCCGGAACAGAACAGGGTGGGCGACTCAAACTGCTCGTCGGTGGCGTTCAGGTCCAGCAGCAGCTCCAGCACCTCGTCCATCACCTCGTGGACCCGCTGGTCGGGGCGGTCAATCTTGTTGACCACCACAATGACCTTGTGGCCCAGCTCCAGCGCCTTGCTGAGTACAAACCGGGTCTGGGGCATGGGACCCTCGGCGGCGTCCACCAGCAGGATGACGCCGTTGACCATTTTGAGAATGCGCTCCACCTCGCCGCCGAAGTCGGCGTGGCCCGGGGTGTCCACGATGTTGATCTTGGTGTCCTTGTAGTGGACGGCGGTATTTTTCGCCAGAATGGTGATCCCCCGCTCCCGCTCCAGGTCATTGGAGTCCATCACCCGCTCCACGGTGGCCTGGTTCTCCCGGTAGATGCCGCCCTGCTTGAGCATCTCGTCCACCAGGGTGGTCTTGCCATGGTCCACGTGGGCAATAATTGCAATATTTCTCAATTTCTCATTTCGCATAGCAGTTTATCTCCTTTTGTACGGCAAGGCCACGGGGCCCCATCGCAGATGGGGCGGCGCGAAGCGCCGTCAGTTCAATCTGGGGGCCCCGCAGCGCCGCCCCTTCAGGCTTCGTGGGACGAGGAGGCGCAAGGGAGCGTGCGCAGCCTGAAGCCACTTCTTCAAAACACGGTTTATTATTATATCTCCACCGTTCCGCAATTGCAATAGTTTTTATTTTTTCTCATACTGCATTGACAGAAGGTTCTAAATTGGGTACAATAAGGTTCAGTCATCCGGGGGAACGCCCCGGCAGCTCAGACGGACAGGGCCTCTGCATGCCCAGTGGCAGAGGGCTTTTCATCCCGCCGGACAAAACCGAATATGAGCCCCGATAGCTCAGATGGATAGAGCGTCCGCCTCCTAAGCGGAAGGCCGCTGGTTCGAATCCAGTTCGGGGTGCCAAAGCGCCGATTTCAGAATGATTTCGGCGCTTTTTATGCAATCAGTTCTGGAGCATATTTTCAAAAAGCCTTCACTGAAAAGACCTTCCCTATCCCTCTTTCCGGCAGAAATTGTGCGTTTTACCCCGGATGCTCTTGAAAACAAGCATTCTGCCCATTTTCATTTCGCGCCGTCCCGTGTGGTCTCATGTCATCTCCTCTCCCTTTCCTGTTGAGACGGTTTGACAGGCCGCCATTGTCCCTCGGATCGGAACCCATGGCCCTGCCCTGCTTGTCCTCTATGCGAATCACGGAAGCCGCAGCTCCCGCAGCCAACCGATCTGTGATATGGTGAAATGTACTAAAAATCTGCCCGCATTTTTGTGAACGAAAGTAATCGAAAATGATTGACTTTGATTGTTTTCTATGCTATGATTCAAACAACAGAAATCAATCAAAACCGCTCAAACAAAATCAGGAAAGGGTGTCATGACTATGCGCATCACTGATCTGCTCAGTCCCAACGGAATCCAGCTCCGCGCCGCTCCCGCAGACAAGTCCGCCGCCATCGACCTGCTGGCCGACCTCCAGGAGCGGGCCGGGAACATCACCGACAAGACCGCCTATAAAAAGGAGATCTGGGCCCGGGAGGAACTGGACTCCACCGCCGTGGAAAACGGCGTGGCCGTCCCCCATGCCCGGTGCGCCGCGGTCAAACGGGCTGGCCTGGCCGCCATGACTGTCCCGGCCGGGGTAGACTACGGCGCGGAGGACGGCGAGCCCTCCACCCTGTTCTTCATGATCGCGGCCCCGGAGGGGGGCGGCGAGGTCCATATGGAGATGCTGTCCCACCTGATGGTGATGCTCATGGACGAGGAGTTCTGCCAAAAGCTGCTGGACGCGGAAAAGGCGGAGGACTTCCTGGCCCTCATCGACGCCCAGGAGCGGGTAAAGTTCCCCGAGGAGGTCCCGGTGGAGGAGAAAAAGCCGGACGGCTCCCTGCGGGTGCTGGCCATCACCGCATGCCCCACCGGCATCGCCCATACCTACATGGCCGCCGAGGCCCTGGAGAAAAAGGGGCGGGAGCTGAACATCGGCGTCAAGGCGGAGACTCAGGGCTCGGGCGGCGCGAAAAACATCCTCACCCGGGAGGAGATCGCCGCCTGCGACGGCATCATCATCGCCGCCGACAAAAACGTGGACCTGGCCCGGTTTGACGGCAAGCCCCTGCTTCGGGTTCCCGTGTCCGACGGCATCAACAAGCCCCAGGAGCTCATTGAGAAGATCGTCAGCGGCCAGGCCCCCGTCTACCACTACCAGGGCGGCGGGGCCGCGGAGGAGGACGCCGGCACCGAGAGCCTGGGCCGCCGCCTCTACAAGCACCTGATGAACGGCGTGTCCCATATGCTCCCCTTCGTCATCGGCGGCGGCATCATCATGGCCCTGTCCTTCCTGCTGGACGGCGGCGCGGCGGGCACCTCCGCCTTCGGCTCCTCCTGGGTCCTCCCCGCCTTCTTCAATAAGGCGGGCAGCATCGCCTTCGGCTTCATGGTGCCCATCCTGGCGGCCTTCATCGCCCAGTCCATCGCCGACCGGCCCGGCCTGATGGTTGGCTTTGTGGGCGGCTCCCTGGCGGCCTCCGGCGCCACCTTCGCCTACTTCGCCGACCCCACCGTGCCCATTGTCCCCGCCGGGTTCCTGGGCGGCCTGCTGGCCGGCTTTGTGGGCGGCTGGTTCATGAAAATGCTGCGCAAGCTCTGCGACAAGCTGCCCCAGTCCCTGGAGGGACTCAAGCCCATCCTCATCTACCCCGTGACAGGCCTGCTGTTCATCGGCGCGTTCATGTGCCTGGTCAATCCCGTGGTGGGTATGATCAACAGCGCCCTCATCGACGCGCTCAACTCCATGGGCGGCACCTCCGCCATCCTGCTGGGGGCGCTGGTGGCCGGGATGCAGGCCGCCGATATGGGCGGCCCCATCAACAAGGCGGCCTACGTGTTCGGCACCGCCTCCATCGCCATGGCGGAGGGCGGCTTCTCCCCGGTGATGGCCGCCGTCATGGCGGGCGGCATGGTCCCCCCCATCGCCATCGCCCTGGCCACCGTCTTCTTCAAAAACCGTTTTACCGCCGCGGAGCGCAAGTCCGGCCCGGTGAACTTCATCATGGGCCTGTCCTTCATCACCGAGGGGGCCATCCCCTTCGCCGCCTCCGACCCCCTGCACGTCATCCCCTCCTGCATGGTGGGCTCCGCTGTGGCGGGGGCGCTGTCCATGGCCTTTGGCTGTGCCTCCCCCGCGCCCCACGGCGGGCTGTTCGTGTTCCCCGTCATGCACAACCCCCTGGGCTACGCCGCGGCCATCCTCATCGGCTCCGTGGCAGGCATGCTCATGCTGGGCTTGCTGAAAAAGAAAAAAGTCTGATATACTTACCTTGGAAAAGGGCCGCCGGGGGCGGCGGCCCTTTATGCGCGGACGAATAGTATATCGGAAAGGAAGGCTTTGCATGAGTGAAAACAAGCAGCTGCGCTGGGCCGTGCTGGGCACCGGGGTCATCGCCAACGAGATGGCCCAGGCGCTCCAGGCCATGGGCCGCACCCTGGACGCGGTGGGCAACCGCACCCAGGAAAAGGCGGTGGCCTTCGGGTCAAAATACGGGGTCAAAAAGGTCTACGCCGACTACCATGAGATGTTTGCCGACCCGGACATCGACGTGATCTACCTCACCACCCCCCACAACACCCACATGGCCTATCTGGAGCAGGCCCTGTCCCACGGCAAGCATGTGCTGTGCGAAAAGTCCATCACCCTCAACAGCGCCGAGCTGGCCCGGGCGGCCAAGCTGGCGGAGGAAAACCATGTGGTGCTGGCCGAGGCCATGACCATCTACCATATGCCGCTGTACCGGGTGCTGCGGGAGCGCTTGGCGTCCGGCGGGCTGGGCCGGGTAAACCTCATCCAGCTCAACTTCGGCAGCTTCAAGGACTACGACATGAACAACCGCTTCTTCAACCGCAGCCTGGCGGGGGGCGCCATGCTGGACATCGGGGTGTATGCCCTCTCACTGGCCCGGCTGTTCCTGGACTCCAGCCCGGACCAGGTGAAGTCCTTCGTCCGCAAGGCCCCCACCGGGGTGGACGAGAGCGCCGTCCTGGCCATAATGAACCGGGAGGGCCAGCTGGTGTCTGCCACCCTGTCCCTCCACTCCAAGCAGCCCAAGCGGGCGGTGATCTCCTGCGAAAAGGGGTATATTGAGATCATGGAGTATCCCCGGGCCCAGGAGGCCGTCATTGTGGACGCGGCCACCGGGGCGCGGGAGACGGTCCAGGCGGGCCATACCAGCCGCGCGCTGGTGTACGAGCTGGAGGATATGGAGGCCGCCGTCCGGGGAGAGGGCGACATGCTGCTGTCCTGTACCGCGGATGTGATGGAGCTGATGACCGCCCTTCGCAGGGAGTGGGGCGTGTCCTACCCGGAAGAGGAGGCCTGAGCGAATTCGCTTGACTCTGCTTGTTTCTGATGATATGATGAAGCTATCAAACACAGAGAGGAGCCGGGACTATGCTGGCTGAGGTGCGGATGGAGGCCATTTTGGCGGAGCTGGAAAAGGAGCAGGCGGTGAGCGTGGCCCACCTGTGCCGGGTGACCGGCGCGTCGGAGGCCACCATCCGCCGGGACCTGAACGAGCTGGCCCGGCGTGGCAAGCTGAACAAGGTCCACGGCGGGGCCCTGCCCGTCCGGGAAGAGTTCCGGGCGGAGGAGCCGGACATGGACACCAAGCGCCGGCTCCACACGCCGGAAAAAATGCGCATCGCCCGGTACGCCGCCGGCCTCATCACCGATGACGACGTGGTCTACCTGGACGCGGGCTCCACCGTCATGCACATGGTGGAGCACATCCAGGCCGTCCGGGCCACCTTCGTCACCAACAGCGTGGAATGCTTTCAGCGTCTGCCCATGCGCGGCCTGCGGACCTATGTGCTGGGGGGGGTGCTCAAGCCGGGCACCCTGGCCGTCATCGGCGGCGAGGCCATGGAGGGGCTGAAAAAGTACAACTTCACCAAGGCTTTCCTGGGCATCAACGGCATCGCGGTCGGCCCCGGCTTCACCACCCCCGACCCGGAGGAGGCCATGGTAAAGGCCGCCGCAGCAGCCCACGCCCGGGATACCTGGGTGCTGGCCGATTCCAGCAAGTTCGGAACCATCACCGCCGCGTCGGTCCTGCCCCTGGACCGGGCGCGGATCATCACCGACCGGCTGGACGACCACCGATATCAGGAGTACACCGACATCAAGGAGGTCTGACCGATATGGTCTATACTGTCACTTTCAATCCGGCCCTGGACTACGTGGTGCGCATGAGCAGCTTCCAGGCCGGTGAGACCAACCGCACCGAGAGCGACGAGCTCCAGTGGGGCGGAAAGGGCATCAACGTGTCCACCGTTCTGCGAAACCTGGGGGTGGACAACGTGGCCCTCGGGTTTCTGGCGGGGTTCACGGGGCAGGCGCTGGACCAGGGCCTGCGAAAAGCGGGCATTGCCACCGACTTTATCTGGCTGCCCGAGGGGCTCACCCGCATCAACGTGAAAATCAAGGCGGGACAGGAGACGGAGATCAACGGCGTGGGCCCCGGTATACCCGCCGCCGCCCTGGAGGAGCTGTTCGCCAAGCTGGACCGGCTCCAGGCCGGGGACGTGCTGGTGCTGGCCGGGTCCATCCCCGCCTCCCTGCCCGACGACGTGTACCAGCGCATACTCGCCCGGCTGGAGGGCCGGGACATCCTCACTGTGGTGGACGCCACCAGGGAGCTGCTGTGCGCCGTTCTGCCCTACCGCCCCTTCCTCATCAAGCCCAACGCCGCCGAGCTGGGGGAAATCTTCGGCAGAGTGCTGGCCACGGATCAGGAGATCGGGGACTGCGCCCGGCAGCTCCAGGAGCGGGGCGCCCGGAACGTGCTGGTGTCCATGGCGGGGGACGGCTCCCTGCTGCTGGACGAAACGGGTACCGTCCACCGCCTGGGCGTGCCCCGGGGAAAGGTGGTCAACTCCGTGGGCGCGGGGGATTCCATGGTGGCCGGGTTCCTGGCCGGGTGGCTGGAGCACCATGACTACGCCGCAGCCCACAAACTGGGCGCGGCCACCGGCTCCGCCACGGCCTTTTCCGACGGCCTGGCCGCCAAAGACCAGGTCATGGAGCTTTTGAATGCGTTTTAAATCCAACATTATTTAAGGAGGAATCCACATGAAACAGTTCACCTACACCATCACCGACCCTGTGGGCATCCACGCCCGCCCCGCCGGGCTGCTGGTCAAGGCGGCCAAGGCGCTGGACAGCACCGTCACCATCGCCAAGGCGGACGGAAAATCCGCCGCGGCCACCAAGCTGATGGCCCTGATGGGCCTGGGGATCAAGCAGGGGGAAACCGTTACCGTCACCATTGAGGGCGGCAGCGAGGACGCCAACGCCGCCGCCATGGAGCAGTTCTTCCAGGAGAACCTGTAACGCCGCATAAAGGGCGTCTGCCGGTTAGGCAGACGCCCTGATTTGATGGTTTGGCAGGAAAACCCACGCTAAAGCCCATGCGCCGGCCCGTCCGGGGAAATGCCCGAGGCATCAGGCGGGATGGCGCGCCCCGCGCGTTACACAGGAACCTTCACGACGATTTTGTTTACCGCCATCGGCGCTCCTGCGGCACAGCGGGGCTTGTGGGCGTCCTGCGGGGAGAGCACCACAAAGTCCCCCGCGCGCAGCAGCGCGGCGCCGGAAGCTTCCGGGTCGTGGAAAAACGCGATGTCGTTCTCCGGGTCATAGGGAATCTTGTTGACCAGATCCCGGGCGTCTGCGATGCCCACCTGCTCCATGCCGTCCACCATGTACTGCACGTCGAAATACTTCTCATGCGTCTCGAAATCCAGCTCCGCCGCCGGACTGGTCACGTAGCGCTGCACGCTGGCCCGGACGCCGTGCTCCAGCTCCAACCATCCCTCGGGAAGCCGGCCGAGGTCCTCCCGGCGCAGGAAGTCAAAGGCGGTCTGGAACTTGGGCTCGGAGAGGTCGTATCGGTATTCATGGGGAAGAAACGCTTGATACATACTGATATGCTCCTATCTTTCCGCCCCGTGCGGACCTCTGGTCCGCACGGGGCTTGATTTACCCGAAAGCGGGGAAGAAACTGCGGCTTAAATCCGTTTCAGCTGGATGCAGTAATGGTCCTCATTGGCGGTATTGGGGAAGAAGAACAGGTCTCCCTTGCTGTTGCAGGCGATGCCGTGGGCCCTGAGCTCGCTGTTGAAGTAGCCGATCTGGGCCGCCACGTCGAACTCGGGCGTGAATATGGTGAGATATCCGCCCCGGCCCACGCAGTAGATATAATCCTTGTCCGCCACAATGCCGGAGGGCTGGCCCAGGTTGCCCTTGCAGTAGGCCAGGACATTGCCCTCCTCGTCAAAGACGTGCACGGCATTCTGGTCGCGGTCGCAGACCCAGATCTGGTCCTTGCTGTCTATGGTGATGGCGTGGACCATCAGGAACTTGCCCGGCTCATCGCCCATGCCGCCCCAGGTCTTCACCAGCTTGCAGTCCTTGTCGAAATGGTGGACCGCCACATTGCCGTAGCCGTCGGCGAAGAAGTACTCGCCCTTGGAGTTGACGGCGCAGTCGGTGGGCATGCAGAAGGGGGTGCCCAGCTTCTTGATGGTGTTGCGCTCGGCCTCGGTGAGCACCGTGAGGTCGGGAATGCGGAAATAGGGCTCGGGCGGATAGAGGTTGCCCAGCCGGCGCTGCTGGCGGTAATAGTTCAGGTTGAACCCGCTGTCCCCCGGCTTGCCATAGTTGCCAAACTCCCGGATGATATTGCCGCTCTCGTCGATCTCGCGGAACACGTGCATGGCGGCGTCGGCAACGACCACGGTGCCGTCCTTGGTGGCCTCCAGGAAGTGGCAGTTGCGGATCAGCCCGGCGCCGAACTCGCCCGCGTAGTTCCCCTCCGGGTCCAGCTTGACGACGGGGTTGGGCATGCCGCGCACGCCCAGAAGCAGGTTGTCGTGGATATCGCAGGTGCCGCCGGCGATGCCGGTATAGGTCAGGTAGCCGGGCAGGCCCTTCGCATAGTCGGCGATGAACTCATACTGAAAGCCGCCGCCCTGATAGACGATGGACATATGCTTTTCCCGGTCATAATCGCACTTCATCAATTTCATAATTTGTGTCCTCCTGTTTTTATTAAGTGGCGCGGGTCATGTCAAGGGGATGTATTTGCAGCAGAAGAAGGAGGAGGCGCTGATGGCGGCCTCGTCATAGTAAAACACGCCCAGGCCGTCGAAAACCAGCTTCCTGCCCCGGAACGCGGCCCTGTCCGCCCCGTCCGCGTAGTCCTTATACGCCTGATAGGGCGCCTTGCCAAAGCCCAGCGTGATGTTCCGGCTGCCGGTGACGCCGTCCTTCTCCGGGACCTCCAGCCCCAGCTCCTCCCGCACAGTCTCCACCGTCCGCAGCCGGAGCGCGTCCAGGTCGGCTTCGGTCTCAAAGCGGAAGCAGTAATTGCCTGTGGCATCGCCCAGCGGAGCGCAGGCCATGTCCGTCAGCACAACCTCAATGGGACGCAGCGTTTTGGCGTACCGCTCGGCAAAGGCGAGGTAGGCGTCAAAATCGCCAACCTCATAGGGCATGCCCAGGGAGATGTGCCGGGGCAGAGAGGCCGCGGCCACCCCCAGGCCGCCCCGCATCGCCCCGTCCAGCATGAACCCCCGGCAGAAATTCTCCGCCTCCAGTCCGGCCGTATAAACCAACGTGCCCTTTTTCATATTCACAGCTCCTTACAATACCAGATTGGGATAGAACGTGACAATTGCGGGGAAAAAGACCATCAGGATCACCAGCAGCAGCAGGGCCAGAATAAAGGGGATGGACTCCTTGGCCACCTTCATGGCGTCGGTGTCCGCGATCTTTGCCGTCAGGTAGAGCAGAGCCCCCACCGGCGGGGTGTTCAGGCCTATGGCGGTCACGATGGCGGCGGCTACGGCAAATACGTAGGGGTCCACGCCGGCGGCCACCAGCGGCGTGGCGAGGACGGGCAGGAATACCAGAGTGATGATGTTGGTCTCCAGAATCATCCCAAGGACGAAGATGATCAGCAGGGCCAGCAGGAACATGGCTGTGCCGGACAGCCCCGTGCCGGCCATAAAAGCCGCCAGCTTGCCGGAGATGCGCAGGGTGCCTATGATCCAGATGAACACCTGGGCGGCGGCCAGCATGCTCAGCACGGTGCAGATCTGGCGGCCCGTGGTATACAGCGCCTTCACCAGCCCTTTGAAGTCCATCTCCTTGTAGACCAGGGAGGCGATCAGGAACGCCAGTACGCAGGAGACGGCGCCGATCTCCGTGACGGTGCCGATGCCCACGGTAAGGCAGATCACAATGCCCACAGGCAGCAGCAGGGCCCAGAAGTTTGTTTTAAACTCCTTCCAGATATTTTTCCACCCGCCGAAGGGAATGGCGGGATATCCGCGCTTGTGCGAGATGTAGGCGGAATAGCCCAGCTCCATAAGGCCCATGCCGATGCCGGGGATCAGCCCGCACAGGAACAGCTTGCGCACCGACAAATCCATCATGCTGGCGATGAGCACAAAGGTGGTGGAGGGCGGGATAATCGGCCCGATGATGGAGGACATCTGGGTGACGGCGGCGGAATAGGGCGCGTCGTACCCCTGCTTTTTCATCATGGGGATCATCAGGTTTCCGATGGACGCGGTGTCGGCGGCGGCAGAGCCGGAGACGCCGGCGAAGATCACGGACACGATGATGTTGATGTGGCTCAGGCTGCCCTTCAGGTGGCCGATGCAGGCGTTTCCAAAGCGGACCATGCGGTCCCCCAGGCCGCCCGCGTTGAGGATCGCGCCCAGCAGAAAGTAGAAAATGACAGCCGCGTAGGTCTGATTGCTCAGGCCCTGCACAAAGGTCTGGCCAAAGACGAAGGCGGGCATGGTCCCGGGCCAGATGACGGCATAGGCCCCCGCCGCGATAAAGCAGGACAGGAAAAACGGGAAGCGCAGGAACATGGCCAGGAACAGCACGCCGAAAATAACAGCCAGCTTCAATACCAGATCGATTGTCACGCCTCAGCGCCCCCTTCCTTCCATTCGGCAAGCCTTTCCGCGATACACTCCGCCGCCGCCACAATGAGCAGTCCGCCGCCTGCCAGCACCGGCCAGTAGCGGAAGGACTCGTCAAAGCCGATGACCGACTGGACAAACCCCGTATTGGCGGCCTGGGACATCCGCCCCAGCCAAATCATAGCCACGCCGGCCGCCATGCCCACGATATCCTGGAACAGCAGCAGCCGCTCCATTCCGCGCCGGCTGAGGAATTGGTCGATCAGGTTGATCAGCAGGTGTTCCCGGTTGATCCAGCCCACGCTGACGCCCAGCCCCATGATCCACAGCATGCTGATGACGGTGATGTCCTCCGTGTAGGTAAAGCTGGCGCTGGTCAGATAACGCACGATGACATTGACCACGTTGATGACCAGGATGACTGTACAAAGCACCGCGCAGATCGAGACCAGCGTGTCCGTAAAGAGCTTTTTAAATCGTTTCAGTGCAGTTAACATATTGCATCCTCCGCGTAAAGTCTGTAACGGGAGGGTGCGCCCCGCCGTAGAGCCGCGCGGGGCGCGCCCTGTGCTCTCACTTTTTGTAGAGCGCCTGGATCTCCTCATACAAGCCGGCGCGGAAGTATTTGCCGTCGAACTCGCTGAGGACGATGTTGGTGAAGAACTCCTTCCACTCTTCGTAGTCGAACTCCACAATGGTGCCGCCGCTGTCGATCACCGCCTGCTTCGCCTCGGAATACTTGCTCAGATACGCCTCACTGCAGGCTTCACAGGCGTCTGCCAGGGCCTCCTTCCACCATCCGCGCTCCTGCTCGTTCATCTTGTTCCAGGTGATCTCTGACATATAGACCATCAGGCACTGGCGGATATAGTCGATCTCCGTGTAGTAGGGGCACACCTCGTAAATCTTCAGGCTGCCGGACCCCACGATGTCGTTCTCCTGGGCGTCGGCCACGCCGGTATCCAGGGCGGAGTACATCTCGGTGGCGGCAATCTGCATGGGGGACGCGCCGGCCTGGGTCCAGACGCGGATCTGCACGTCGGACTCGGGCACGCGGATCTTCAGGCCCGCCACGTCGCCGGGATGGACGATCTCACGGGTACTGGTCAGGATGCGGGGCAGCTGATGGCCATACAGCCCGGCGTAAACGATGCCGTTGTTCGCCCGCAGGGACTCCGTCATCTGGGCCCACAGGTCGGACTCCAGGAACATGTCCATATGCTCGTCGTTGTCAAACACGAAGGGCATAGCCACGGCGTAGAAGTCCTCGGTGCCGGTCAGGTTGGTGGCCACGTCGAAGCCGGAGATGAAAGCATCCAGTGTGCCCGCCTTGAGCTGGGCAAAGTGCTGCACCGTGGAGCCGTAGACGCCGCCCATGACCAGCTCAAAGCCCATGGTGCCGCCGGACAGCTCCATCAGCCGCTCATTGAGCACCTGATGCGCCCGGACAAAGCCGTTGGTGGGGTCGGTGGTGTTGGGGGCGGTGCAGCCGGCGGTGATGACATAGGGGCTGCCGGTGGTGCCGCCCAGGCCGGGGCCGTAATTCCCGGCGGGCTCCCCGCTCGGGACCGGGGCCTCCGATTGCTGCGCCGGGGCGGACGGCGGCGGGGAAGTCGGGTCAGCGGCGGCGGGGGCGCATGCGGCCAGCGACAGCGTCATCACGGCTGCAAGAAGCAATGCGATCCTTTTCTTCATGTTTGTTTCCTCCTGTTTTTGTTTTTTTAATGGATTACTTCAGGTCTTTATCCCATCCCAGCCATTCATCGGTGCGGTTCAGCTTGTACATCAGGGGCCGGGCCTGAACCGCGTCAATTTTTTGGATAATATCGAAATCGTTGCCCTCCCGCAGGGCGGAGGCCGCAAAGTCCTGTATCCCGACAATGGCGCCCAGCATACCGATGGTGGGCATGGACATCATGGTAAAGCCCAGATCGGCGCAGTCCCGGAAGGTGCGGCTCATCTGCTCCTTGGTGGCCCCCAGCGCACCGGGTACGCTCATGTACTCGTACATCTTATAGCCGGGGATCTCCCGCATATAGCGCCGGATGTCCTCTTCCTCGTACATCCCGATGGCCAGAGTCATCTCCGCGCCGTGGTCGGCGGCGATTTTCAGGCGCTGCAGCGTCTCATCGACGCCGTACTTCACCCGGGCGTCGGTCCGGCCGATCAGCATACAGCCGCTGCCCCGCAGCCCGTACATCGCCGCGTCCAGCCGCCGCTTCCAATCGTCCTGGGAGACCAGGGAGAAGGTGGGCACCATGGGATTGATTTTGGGGAAGGTCTGATCCTCCAGGTGGACCGCGGCGGCGCCCGCGTCCGCCATCATCCGGCAGGTGCGGATGACGTTGAGCTCGTTGCCGTAGCCGCTGTCAATGTCCACGATCAGGGGGATATCGGTGCACCGGGTGATCCTGCGGACCATTTCCGCTACCTCGGTGGGGGTCACGATGCCGATGTCCGGCACGCCGCAGTAAGCCAGCGCCAGGCCGAAGCCGCTCAGGCACATCGCCTTGTAGCCCGCCTCTTCCACCACCCGGGCGGAGAGGCAGTCGTACACGCACGCCTCAAAGAACGGGCCTTCCCGGCAAAGCTCGCGAAGGGTCTTGCTCACACTCACAACCTCCTGTCATTGTCCTGTCTTTATCCCCGCAGCGCTCTGTTTCTGCGTTCCGCCCGTTCAGCAGAACCCGTCAAGGCCCTCAATGGCGTAAACGCGGACGGGGCAGGAGTCCAGGCCCTTGATATAGAGCGGCGCAAAGGAGATGAAGAAGGTGTCCCGCCTGAGTTCCTCCAGGTTGCACAGGACCTCCAGAAACGTGATGTTTTCCGCCATGCAGATGTCGTGGAACGGCTTGACGTCCTCATTGCAGTTCTCAATGGAAACGCCGTCGCCAAACCCCACGCATTTGACCTTGTGGTCCACCATCCACTGGGCGGTCTCGCCGTTAACAAAGAGCCGCCGGTCGGCCTCCGTGTTGGTGGCGGAGGTGAAGGGGGTCAGCTTGTACTTGGAATCCAGGATCACCACATCTCCCTCCCGAACCCTGCCCAGCAGGGCCTTGTCCAGCATCTGGGCCGTGATGTGGCTGTTCGGGGCGGCGTCATCCAGGCTGGCGTAGATCCCCCGCCCGATAAAGCTGGTCAGCGGCAGTGCGGCGGCGTCCGGCCAGTTATCGTCGTGGTGGTAGGGGCACTCGCAGTGGGTGCCCAAGTGGCTCATCAGATCCACGATCGTGTGGTAGTCGGGGATCGGCCCGCCGGTGTTGAACCGATACAGGTGGCAGCGGCGCGTCTCGGTGGCGGGGTCCAGGCATTTGGTCAAATCTATAATGCGCAGACCGTTCATTTCGTAAACACTCATCTTCCGTCTCTCCTTACTTGTTCGGTTTTCTCCTCCAGAGCGTGGATCATATGGACGATAAACTCGTGGCAGGGCGCGGGAATCCCGTTTCGCCGGCTCGCGCGGACCACGCTGCCGTTGATGGAGTCCACCTCGCTGCGCCGTCCGTCCCGCAGGTCCGCGTAAATGCTGGTGAGCCCTCCGGCGCTCCCCTCGCAGAGCCTGCGCACCGCGGCAAGCTGTTCGTCCACGTCAAAGCCCATATGGTCTCCGTTGGCCACCGCCACCGCCTCGCGGATGAGCGTCTCGCACACAGCCCAGGCGTGCTCGTTATTTGAAATGTAGCCAAGCGGCGTCTGGAGCGCGCCGGTGAGCACGCTGGCCGAGGCGTTGGTGAACAGCTTTTCCCAGATGAGCTTTTGGACGTTGGCGCTGCAGGTGGTCTCCAATCCGCAGGCGGTGAAAGCGTCCGCGATGAACTGAAGCCGGCCTGTCTCCCCCTCCAGGCAGCCGATGTGGCTCGCGCCGCCGCCGCCGTGCAGGACCTCTCCCGGGGCGATCATGGCGCTGTTGTGCAGGGTCGTCCCAATCACCACGTGATCCCTCTTTGTAAACTCCAGAAGCGTGGATTCGTGGCCGCTTCCGTTTTGCAGCGTCATCAGGAACGTGTCGGGCCCGATCAGGTCCGGGTTGTTCTCCAGCGCGCTGCGGCTGTACATGGATTTCACAAAGACGATGATCAGATCCATCGGGGACATCCCCGTGGTATCGGTGCAGGCCGCCGGATGGAACGCACCCGCCCGTCCATCCGGCTCCTGAATCCGCACGCCCTGCCGGTTGATCGTCTCTACCAGCTCCTGGTTTACGTCAACAAGGCAAACCTCGTTGTGCCGGCTCAGGTATCCGCCCACCAGCATCCCCATGGCGCCGGCACCTAAAATCGCAATTCTCAAAGGAGCATCTTCCTTTCAAACGATGTGGTAAACCAGGTCCTGCTGGAGCAGGCGCTTTTCACTGGCAGCAATCGATTGCAATTAATATATACCACCATTGCAAAATAATTGCAACACCTTTTTCATCTCTATGCGCATTTTTGTCGAACTGCTTATTTTTATTCTCAATTTTATGTGCACAATCACTAATTAATTTTGGGGTTCCGCAAAATAAAATGATCGCCGGGCGCAATCGTTTGCACTCGGCGATCTGAAACTTCCGCGTTTCACCCTTTATGTACTCTCACGCTCCACGATGTTGGTCAGCAGCATTGTCCGCTGATTCGTAGAATCGCCGTTGAGCACATCCACCAGCTTGTGGGCGATGGTCACACAGGAGTCGAAAATCATATTGTCAAGCGACGTGAGCCTTGGGGTGCAGATCTCAGCATAGCTAGAATTGTCCACCCCGATAACGGCCACGTCTCCGGGGATGGACCGCCCGCTCTTCTGGATGGCCTGCATAGCCCCGCAGGCGATGATATCCTGGCTGCAGATAAGCCCGTCCACCTTCGGATGTTCGGCGAGAAGCCGTTTCGCGGTCTCGTATCCGCCGTTCCGGCTTCCCTCCACACCCCGGTAGATCCACAGGCCGGCTTCCTCCCCGCCCAATGCCGCCATGCCGCGGATGAAGCCCTCCGTTTTGAGGGCGCTGCTGGGGGTGGGCTGATCCACGAAAAAGGCGATAGACCGCTTCCCCTTCCTGCCCAGCATGGCCACACAGTCGGCAATGCCCCAGCGCTCGTCGCTGAGTACGCCGTAGACATTGGGGAGATCGATGAAGCCGTTCATCATAAAAATGGGCGTGTCCGGCAGAAACTGCTCAATGGCAACCTGAACCGCCGTGGTCCGAAAGGTGGACCCCATCAGCACCGCCGCTTCCGCCTGCCGCTGGCGCAGGAGCTGGATGCAGGCGGTCCGCTCCTCGTCGCTGTTGCCCGTGTTCAGGATCATGCAGAAATAGTTGTGGCGCGCCAGTTCATTGGCGATATGATACGCGCCCCGGATATGGTGCTGCGCCCGGATATCGGCGATCAGAACCCCCACCAGCTTGCTGTTGCTGGTGACCAGGCCGCGGGCCGCTTCGTTGGGGACATAGTGATATTTCTCCAGGAGCTGCTGAATTTTCGCACGCATCTGCTTGTTTACGCCGGGCTTATTGTTGATCACGCGGGATACGGAGCTGGCGGACACGCCTGCCTCCCGGGCGATTTCATAAATCGTCATGGCAGTCCTCCTGACCTGCGGCTCCAGCCTCCAGAGGAGGTCCGCCCGTTCGGTTTTTGGGCGCAAAGGGACCCGCAAGAAATCGTTTTACATATTTTCAAGCCATCATAGCGGCTTGTCTGTTCAGCTGGTTTGCAGCAGCGTCATCATTATGCCGTTCCCCCTGCCGCAGCCGGGGCCGCCGGGGGCTTCTTCTCTGCCGGGCAACCGTCTTTCTATATTATTTATAGCGCATTTTTCGAGTTTGCGCAAGCCCTTTGCGCTTCGGCACCCACATTTTTACCTGCGCCGAAGCGCCATGAAAACGCAGCGCGCCTGCACGGCCGGTTTGAGCCGCGGCGTCCCCGCAGCCGTCCCCAAAACAAAATCTCCCATTTACAAATCGGGCGTCCTGTGTTAACATAACGTTTGATCATTTTATCAGGATACCCGCAAATTCCCACGCATAGACAGGAGGAACTCATGAAAAAATTTTACAGACGGTGCGCGGCGCTGACGCTGGCCGCCGCTCTGGCCGCCGCCTTATGCATCCCTGCCGGCGCCTCCTGGGCGCTGGGCACGGAGCTGACAGGGCGCACGGTGGAGCTGGGCCCGGGCGCGGCGCTCACCAGCCAGAGCCTGTGGTCCGCCTCCAAGGCGGACCTGCGCACCGAGCACTACGTTACATACACCCCCAACTCCACGCTCACCCCCGTGGTGTTCAGCGGCACCTATGTGGCCAGCACCAACACGGTGCAGTCCGCCGCAGCCCAGCTGGAGGCCCAGGGCTGGCGGGTAGCCGCCGCCATCAACGGCGGCTTCTTCAATTCCGATGGCACCATCGTGGGCATGCTGATGACCGACGGGGTGGTCCGCGCCCTGGACGTGGCCAACTACACCCTGCTGGGCTTCACCGGGGACGGACAGATATTCATCGATGAGAGCAAACCCACCATCTCCGCCGCCTGGACGGGGTTTGACGGCACGCAGCGGGTGTTCCCCATCGCCGGCTTCAACGCCTATCGCAACAACAACTATCTGGACAAGCTCTACCTCTATAACCAGGACTTCTCCTCCAAGGTCACCAGCGGCGGGCCCTGCGTGTCCGCTGTTCTCCGGCCGCTGAATGGGG
This sequence comes from uncultured Oscillospiraceae bacterium, assembly GCA_910584835.1. Lineage (GTDB taxonomy): Bacteria > Bacillota > Clostridia > Oscillospirales > Oscillospiraceae > Enterenecus. The sequence continues at coordinate 17,642 of CAJUEG010000023.1, forward strand.
AGCAGATGCGCATGAACCGCACCCTCACCCTGGAGGTGGTGTCCGTCACCGACGCCGTCCAGGATCAGGCCGCCTTCAACGGCATTCTGCCCGAGGGCTGCTACATGCTCTACGCCGAAGACCGGGGCAATCCCGAGCTGCTCGCCGCCCTGCGGGAGCTGGTCCCGGGCACACAGGTGTCCGTGTCGCTGGGGGATTCCAGTGAACAGTGGGACCAGGCGGTATACGGCCTCAGCGGACTGTACACCCTGCTGCGGGACGGGCAGATTGTGGACGGCCTGCCCGCCTCCGCCAATCCCTACACCGCCGTGGGCCTCAAGAGCGACGGCTCGGCGGTCTTTTACACCATCGACGGCCGCCAGGGCGGCTACTCCGTGGGGGCCACCTACGAACAGGTGGCCCAGCGGCTCCAGGAGCTGGGCTGCGTGTCCGCCGTGGCGCTGGACGGCGGCGGCTCCACCACCCTGGGGGCCACCCTGCCCGGCGGCAGCTTTGAGGTGGTGAACAAGCCCTCCACCGCCGGCCGGAAGATCAACAATACCATCGCCCTGGTCAGCCGCGCGGGCGAGGCCCTGTTCACCCCCGGCGCCTACGTGTCCGCCCAGCACCGGGTGGTGCTGGCGGGGGCCAGGCTGAACGTCACCGCCGCCCCCTACGACAGCGCCGGGCGGCCTGTCTCCGGCCAGTTCCTCAGCTGGAGCGCCACCGGAGGCTCTGTCTCCGCCACGGAGGGCGGCGCGGTGTACACCGCAGGGCAGGTTCCGGGCAGCTATACCGTCTCCGCCGGACTGGGCGCCCCCCTGCCTGTACAGGTGGTGGACAAGCTGCACGCCCTCACCGTCACCCGGAAGGACTCCTCCGCCAAGGCGGATTCGCTGATTCTGGAGCCGGGAGAGCAGGTGGAGCTGGCCGCCTCCGGCGTTTGGTATAACCTGCCTGTGGCCATGGACGCGGGCAATATTGTCTGGACCGCCGACCCCGCCGTGGGGATCATTGACGCCGAGGGCCGCTTCACCGCGGGCACCGCCAACGGCCAGGGAGACATCACTGTCACCGCCGGCGGGATCACCGTCACCATCCCCGTCAAGGTGGACCGGGGCGATCCCTTCACCGACATGGCGGGCCACTGGAGCGCGGACTATGTCACCCGCCTGTACAAGCTGGGCCTGACCACCGGCTACGGCCAGGAGGACGGCACCGCCCTGTTTATGCCCCAGGGCAGGCTCACCCGGGCGGAGCTGCTGGCCTTCGTCACCCGGGTGCTGGGGGTGGATGAATCGGCCTACTACACCGTCGAGCTGCCCTTTGCCGACAACACGGACATTCCCAACTGGGCCCAGAACTATGTCCAGGCCATGTATACCCTGGGGGTGCTCAAGGGCAGCAATGAAAACGGGGTGCTGTATGCCAATGTGAACGGTTATGTCACCCGGGAGGAGACCATGACCATCCTGGGCCGGGTGCTGGCCGCCTCCCAGAGCTGCGATTTGTCCCAGTTCCCCGACGCCTCCCAGGTGAGCGACTGGGCCGCCCCCCACGTGCAGACTCTGGTAGCGCTGAACATCGTGGGCGGCAGCAACGGCCTGCTGGCCCCCAAGGAGTACATTGACCGGGCCGCCATCGCCAAGCTGCTGGTGGAGATCTATCCCCTGGAGAAGGCGATGCTCCTCCCCCGGCTGGACCTTATGTCCTAACACCATCAAAAACACCCCGCGGTTTTGGGCTGCGGGGTGTTTTTTGGATAAAACCGGCTCCCTGCGGGCATATTGGCAGTGAGGTGAATCGCATGGACATGACCAATCAGCAGTACAATCAATACGTCAGCGGCAGGGCACAGCCCTCCCCGCTGTGGAAGGACTGCCTGTGGGCCTTCTTTGTGGGCGGGGCCATCTGCGCCGGGGGGCAGGGGCTGACCGCCCTGTACCAAAGCCTGGGGGCCAGCAAGGATGACGCGGGGACCTGGACGTCCATCACCCTGATCTTCCTGGCCTCCCTGCTCACCGGCCTGGGGGTGTTCGACAACATCGCCAAGCGGGCGGGGGCGGGTACCCTGGTGCCCATCACCGGCTTCTCCAACGCCATGGTGTCCCCCGCCCTTGAATTCAAAAGCGAGGGCTTTGTCACCGGCACCGGGGCCAAGCTGTTCACCGTGGCCGGTCCGGTCCTGGCCTACGGCATCTCCGCCAGCGTGGTATACGGCATCATTTTGTATCTTGTGGAGCTGTTCTGAAAATAGGACGTGCGGCCCAGCCCGTACGTCCTATTTTGTCCCTCGTGCCGGGAAATTCCTTGCCTGACGGCGGAAAAGATGCTATACTTTTCCCAGATACACAAGAGGGGGCGAGGTCGTGGCGGGAAAGAGATCAGACGGCATCCACACCGGCCACCGCCAGCGGGCCAAGGCGGAGTTTTTGGAGCGCGGCCTCAACGGCCTGCCCGACCACAAGGTTTTGGAGCTGCTGCTGTTTTACGCCATCCCCCAGGGGGATGTAAATCCTCTGGCCCACCGGCTGGTGGACCACTTCGGCTCGCTGTCCGGGGTATTCCACGCCACCTACGAGCAGCTGCTGGAGGTAAAAGGCATCGGGCACAACACCGCCGTCCTCCTCCAGCTCATCCCCGCCGCCTCCGCCCGCTACCTGCGGCAGAACGCCAGCTTTGACGGCCAGATTGTGGACATGTGGCAGCTTAAAGAGCAGCTGGAGCCCTATTTCTTCGGCCAGCGGGACGAGCTGGCCTACCTGGCGTGCATGGACGGCAAGAGCAAGCTGCTTGCCATCAAAAAGCTGGGCGAGGGCGTGGTGGACGCGGTGCACATCGCCACCCGCAAGGTGCTGGAGGCCGCCCTGGCCTGCAACTCCAGCCGGGTGGTGCTGGCCCACAACCACGTGTCCGGGATAGCCATGCCCTCCCAGGCGGACGTGGACACCACCTTGCGGCTGAAACGGGTGCTGGCCGAGGCGGATATCACTTTGGCCGACCATTTGATTTTCGCCGGGGGCGACATGGTGTCCATGGCGGAGTCGGGCCTCCTCCGGGACGGATAACCGCCCATATGGAAAACCCTCCGCCGGCGGAGGATGCTTTGCGGCGGTGGCTGTAAAAATCAAGCAGAGGACGGCTCTCACAATTACTGCCGCGGTGCTTTCCGAAGACTTTTTGAATACGGGGAGAGCAGATAATAAAGATTGCCCCAGCGGAGCGGTGGGCCGGAAGAAGATTATCTAAGGGCAAAACCCTGTCAGCCGGATCGCCGCGAGGCGCGATCCGGCTGATGTTTTCTACAAAATAGAAAGGGGGATTTTGTTGAACACAACAAAATGAAAGGAGGAGAGAAGAAATAGATTGACATGCCCGATAAAATGAATTATAATCCACTCATAGAAAGTACACACGAGTTTATATAATCAAAAATAAATTGCTCTATGCTGATTTCACAGAAATGGCGGACGGGCGATTTTTTTGGAGAAAATATACACACGTGTGTACTAGGGTGTAGAAGCGCATAGAACTCATAGGAAAAGGAGAGAATATCATGAAAAAGCTCGTTTCGCTGTCCCTTGCCCTTGCCATGAGCCTGTCTCTGATGGCCTGCGGAGGGGAAAGCTCCAACACCCCCGCTCCAGCGCAGAGTACCACCCCCGCTCCGGTGGAGAGCACAGGGCCTGTAGAGCCGGCAGGCCTGCCGGAGGGATATCCGTCCAAAAATATAGAGATAATTGTTCCGGCTGCTGCCGGCGCGGCCCTTGATCTGTATACAAGAGCGATGAATGAAGTGCTTGACTTGGGCGCGACACTGCAGATTACAAATATGGCTGGCGGAAGTCAAACGATTGGTATGATGGAGCTGGCCAACCGGGCGGCGGACGGATATTCCATGGGAATCGTTGCCTTTGCGGGAGGCATCATCCAGCCTCAGTTGACCAGTGTTACATATGGGGTAGACAGCTTCCGTCCTGTGGCAATTACCAGCGGGCCGAACTCATACTCGGTTTGCGTCAAGTGCGGCGGGGCGGTGACGGATTGGGACTCCTTCCTGGAACTCATTTCTTCCGGCGAGACAGTACACTGGACGGCCCCCAACGCCGGTTCTCCCGCACATTTGGCGGGGCTGTACTTCTTGAAAGAGCTTGGAATCGAAAACTGCGAGTTTGTCTCCTACAACGGGGCCGCGGAGGCGCTTACCGCCATGCTCAGCGGGGATGTGTCTTTTTATATAACCGACGACAGTGTTGTGCGCACACGGGAAGAGGAAAAACAGGTGACCGGCATTATTACCCTCAGCGATGTGCGCAGCGCGGTGCTTCCTGATGTGATCTGCGCGAAGGAGAAAGGCATTGACGGAATGGGTGTGTTTGATGCCTTCAGCTGGGTGGTCCTCCCCAAGGATACGCCGGATGCAGTGTATGATTATATAAAGGAGAAAATTGACGCGGCGGTGACCTCGGATCAGTATCAGCAGTTTTTGCGGGACAATAACTTTGTGGAGATGCAGGTCTATACGGAGGAGGAGCTCAACGAGAAGATCCACAGCGCCTATGATGCCGTATCAGAAGTAATTGGTATGCTTGGATAATGGACTTACTCTGCGCAGCGTATTACGACTCTGTTTGCGCTGCGCAGAGTTTTGCATAACAGTACCTGAACGGGCCGTATGAAAGCAGGCATATGAAAGGCGTCGATCAATTATGGAAAAGGAAAAGAAAAACCTGTATGCGGCAATCGCATTTTTGATTGTCAGCATTGTCACAATATGCGCGATTCCCAGCCAGATCGAGGTGAACGCGATCCTTGGCACGACATCATCCGTGAATAGCCGGTGGTTCCCTCTTCTTACATCGGGGGGGATCGGTATACTCGCCCTTATGGAGCTGGCTGCGGCGCTTAGAAAGTACAGAAAGCTGAAGCGGCAAGGCGGAGACGGGACCGCGGAAAACAAGCGGTCCAACCGGGGGATCGTCAGAGCCCTTGCCATTTTTGCCTTGTTTATCTTATACGCTATTACCTTTAAGCTGTTCGGCTTTATCATTGCAACTCTGATTTTCCCCCCACTTGCCCTGGTGGTAAACGGAGGGAAAAACTGGAAGTATTATGTCAGCTTTTATCTTGTCGCTGCCATTACCTATCTTTTGTTTGTCTATGCGTTAAAGATTGTGCTTCCGTAAATCAGCAGCGGCGGGAAAGGAGTCCTGTATGGAGTACTTGAAAGAAATATTTACCGTTACAAATCTATTGATGATGAACCTTGGCATGGCGGCGGGCATCATCATCGGGGCGCTGCCAGGACTGTCCGCTTTGCTGGCGGTAACGGTTGTTCTTCCCTTTACTTTTGGAATGGAATCGCTGCCGGGTATGTATCTGCTTCTGGGAACGTATTGTGGCGCGACATATGGCGGTTCCATTACAGCCATTCTCATCAATACACCGGGTACGCCAAATGCCGCATGTACGGTTTTGGATGGCTATCCCCTGGCAAAAAGGGGACGGGCGGCGGACGCCCTGGAGACCGCGCTGGTGGGGTCCACCTTCGGCGGATTGTTCAGCTGCGGCGTGCTGTTCTTCCTGGCCCCGCTGATCGCGTCTTATGCGTTAAAGTTTGGCGCGCCGGAGTATTTTGCTTTGTGCGTGTTTGGGATCGTGATCGTGATTACGCTGATTGGAGATTCGCTGCGGAAAGGCGCCCTGATGGCTTTTTTGGGGCTTTTGATATCTACGATTGGGATCGATTCGATCAGCTCAACATCACGATTTATGTTTGGAAATCCCAATCTGCTGGCCGGCGTTCAAACCGTTGCCCTTATGCTTGGCATTTTTGCGGTGGGGGAGATCATGGTGCAGAGCGAAAACTCTGCGGCGGCCCGGAAGAAGGACCGGGTAGAGTTCCAAAAGAGAACGGTAAACCTGCCTGCCCTGCTTAAATATTGGAAGACCATGCTCCGTTCTTCCGTGATAGGCGTTGGCATAGGGGCGGTTCCGGGAACCGGCGGCGCGATAGCCGCGTTTATCAGCTATTCTCTTGCCAAAAAGCGTTCAAAAGAAGCGCAGGAGTTTGGAAACGGCTCCCTTGAGGGAGTGATCGCGCCGGAAACAGCGAATAACGCGGTGACAGGGGCGGCCCTGATCCCGCTGCTGACGCTGGGAATTCCGGGCGACGCCTGTATGGCCGTCTTTTACGGCGCGCTGGTCATGCAGGGAATCACACCGGGGCCGTCCCTCTTCACTCAGGACAAATACTGGGTGTACTGTATTATGATCGGGCTGTTTGTTGTGAATATCTTTATGTATCTGCAAGGCCATATGTTTGCGAAGGCGTTTGCCAACGTGACAAAGATCCCCTTCTGCGTCCTTGTGCCGTGTATTATGATGTTTTGCCTGCTGGGCGCCTACGCGATCCGAAACCTATTTTTCGACATCGTGGTTATGCTCCTGTTTGGCTTTGTCGCGTTTTTCCTGAAGCGCTGCAACTATCCCATGCCCCCGCTGGCAATTGGCGTGGTTTTGGGGCAATTGACGGAAAACAATCTGAGGAGGTCGGTGGCTCTTTCCAATGGAGGCTTTTCGATTTTCCTTCAGCGCCCCATTGCCCTGACGATCCTGATCATTTCCTTTGCCATCCTTTGTATAACGAGTATTCGCAGAAGCAAGCATCGGACGGATGCGGTATGAGAGAGGAAAGGAGTATTTAAATGGAACGGCCGAACATCCTTTTCATCATGACTGATGAGCAGCGGGGCGATGCGCTGGGGGGACTGCCGGGCAGTCCGGTGGACACGCCCTATTTGGAAGAATTGCGCAATGCGGGGGTCGATTTTCGGAGCGCCTATTCCGCATGCCCGGTCTGTATTCCGGCCCGAAGGACTCTGATGAGCGGAAAAACCCCATATCATCAAGGGACTTTGATGAATTATAATATCCCGCTTGATTCGGTTACGCTGCCGGAACTTTTGAAGCAGGCGAATTATCAAACGCACCTGTGCGGCAAGCTGCATCTTTTCCCTGAGCGCAAGCTGTATGGCTTTTGCAGCGCGGACTGGTCGGATGGGCCCTATGGAAGCGCCGCTGAGAATGATTATGAGCGATACCTGAAGGAGCACGGACTGTTTCGGGAGGCCGGTCTCGGCCACGGTCTGAGCTATAACGGGAAAATAGCTCGTCCCTGGCATTTGGAGGAGCGCTATCACTTTACCAACTGGTGTACCGAAAAAGCGCTGGAATTCTTGGAGCGGCGGGATCCCTCGGTGCCCTTTTTCCTGAACGTCAGCTATCATCAGCCCCACTCGCCCTGTACTCCCCCTCAGTACTATTTTGAAAAATACATGAAAAAGGTGCTGCCCGAGATCCCATATGGAGACTGGGAAGGCGAATTGCCGAATACGCAGACAGGGATGCCGGTAAATGCCTGGAGAATCGACGTCAGCGACCCGGCAATGCAGGGATACCGTGCGGGATATTATGGCTGCATTGAGCACATTGATCATCAGATCGGACGGCTTATGTACAAACTCCCCGAAAACACCATCGTGATCTTTGCCTCTGATCACGGAGAGATGCTGGGTGACCATGGCTGGGTCAGAAAGCGCTCGGCATATGAGGGCTCGGCCCATATCCCGCTGTTTTTTGTGTTCCCTAAGGAATTTGCGGAGCGGAAGGGGATCAAGAGAGGAGTCAGCGTGTCCCATGCCGTGGAGCTGATGGATATTATGCCCACTGTTTTGGACCTGCTTGATCTGGATATTCCCGAAACGCTGGACGGGATATCGCTGCTGCCCGCAATGCGTGGAGAGGCGCTCAAGCGTGAATATATCCACGGAGAGTGCGCCAGAATGGAGACGATCAACAGCGGGATGCAGTATCTGACCGATGGCAAGGTAAAATATATCTGGTATCCCGGCCTGGGGAAGGAGCAGCTCTTCGATCTTGAGAACGACCCGCATGAGCTTCATGACTGCTCCGGGGACTTGGACTGCCAAGAGATGCTGGCACTGTGGCGGCAGCGGCTGGTAAAGGAGCTGGAGGGAAGGGGCGAAGGCTTCGTCTCAAACGGCCGATTGGTTAAGCTGAACGGCCCTACCCGACTGTGCGTTGATGAAGGACAAAAAAACGGTGACGTAGGGATTTCCAATACGGTGTCCTTTTTCTGAGCAAAAGGCCCTGCGTAAGGCTGTTCAACGGGAATTAGATGCAGGAAAGTGAGATGGTATACAATGCGGACGCTTTCAATTTTAGAGCCGGGGAGGCTGGTGATGGAGGATCTGCCCCGGCCGGCGCTGACACAGGGCAGCGCCATTGTCAGGATCGAGGCCTGCGGTATCTGCGGCTCTGATGTCACGGCCTATCGGGGGAGCAATCCCACAATGAAATACCCGGTTCATGGCCTGGGCCACGAGGGCGTGGGCACCATCGTGGAGATCGGTGAGAACGAACAGGGCCTTGAGGTGGGAGACCGGGTGGCGCTGGAGCCCTATGTGCCCGATTTTACCTGCCACATGTGCGGGGAGGGACGGTTTAACAACTGCGCGGACCTGCATGTGTGCGGCGTGCACAAGGACGGGATGATGACCGAGTATTTCTCCCATCCCACCCGCCTTTGCTATCGCCTGCCTGACGGGCTGGACTTTATCCGGGCCGCCCTGGTAGAGCCGCTCACCATCGGCCTCCACAGCGTCACCCGGGCGAGGGTGCGTGCCGGCGACTATGTCGTCATCACCGGTGCGGGCACCATTGGCCTGATGGCGGCCTTTGGCTGCCGGAGCTATGGCGCGGTACCCATCCTGGTGGATGTGGTGCAGGAGCGGCTGGACTTTGCCAGGGATGAGCTGGGGATGCCCCATGTGTTCAACAGCAAAAACGGAGATCTCGTGGAATATTTGAAGGAAGTGACCAGGGGCAGTATGGCCCAGGCACTGATTGAGTGCACCGGCGCCGCGCCCATCCATGCCGCCATGCACGACTATGTGTGGCACGGCGGCCGGATCGCGCTGGTGGGCTGGCCTCATGGGATGACCACCCTGAATCAGACTCGCTTGATGCAGAAAGAAATCGATGTCCTTCCCTGCCGGAATTCCTGCGGCAAGTTTCCTGAGGCAATCAAGCTGATCGAGGGCGGTACGCTGCCCATTCAGAAGATGATCACAAAAACGATTTCTCTGGAGGAGTGTGAAGCGGCGATCAAGGACATGATCGAGCGCCCTGGTGATTATTTGAAGGTAATTATTGATTTCAAGACAGGAGCGGTTTGATATGCTGGTATCATCCAAAGAAATGTTGGAAAAGGCATATAAAAACGGCTATGCCGTACCTGCCATCAATACACAAGGCGGAACCTATGACATTATCCGGGCGGTTTGCCTTGCCGCGGAAGAATGTGGTTCGCCTGTGATTTTAGCGCATTATTTGAGCACAGGAGCCTATTCCGGCCACGCCTGGTTTGCGGAAACGGCCAAATGGCTGGCGAATCAGGTGAAGGTGCCGGTGGCGATCCATCTAGATCATGGAGACACCTTTGAACATTGCGTGGAGATGCTCCGCTATGGTTTCACGTCCTTGATGTATGATGGCTCCGCCTGTTCGCTGGAGGAGAACGCACGGCAGACCAATTTAGTCATTCGGGCGGCGCATGCGGTAAATGTCCCGGTGGAAGCGGAGATTGGCGAGCTTGCGCGGCTGGATGATCAGGGAAGGGTGATTGGCGAGTCAAACATGGCAGATCCGGAAAATGTGCGCCGTTTCCTTGAGATGTGCGCGCCGGATTCCCTGGCAATCGGCATTGGAAACGCCCATGGATTTTATAAAGGGCCTGTCAATATCAACCTGGAGATTTTAGAAGCGTGCCGGAGCTTTACCGACGTCCCCTTTGTCTTGCACGGCTGCACCGGGATGGACGATTCCCTGGTTAAGCAGGCAATTTCATATGGCGTTGCGAAAATCAATTTTGGCACGCAGGTTCGGTATCAATATGTAGATTACATACGCCAAGGGCTGGCTCAGGGTGTCGACCAGGGACATGCCTGGCGATTAAGCCAATTCGCCTGCCAGCAGCTGATACCGGACATCAAAAAGATCATTGCGTTGTCCGGCGCTGAGGGAAAGGCGTAGCGAGGCGCTGTGGAAAATACGATCCACAATAAAGCGCCGCACTGCCCGAAGGAGGGGGAATGGGAGTTCTGCGGCAGGCAGCGCTTTGACATGGCGGCAAAAATGCTGATGAAAATTGCAATACCTGGCAAATTGTGCTACTATAACAATAAGCCCGGTGGACAAGGACGAGTGAAGGCAGTCCTTTTAAGCGGGGACAGAATGTGACGGGGAAAGGGGAAACGGCGGGAATGAGTGGCAGAATCAAATGTGCCACACGGGCCGATGTGGCGGAGCGGGCGGGCGTCAGCGTGACGGTTGTATCCTATGTGATGAACAACAACCGCTATGTGGATCAGGATAAGCGGGAGCGGGTGCTAAAGGCTGCCCGGGAACTGAACTACACCCCCAATAATATCGCCCTGGCCCTTCGGGGAAAAAACAGCGGCCAGATCCTGTTTATTGTGGACAGCCCCGCCAACGAGCGCCTGGGCTACCTGATGCGGGGGATGGATCAGTACGCTTATGAAAAAGGAAGCGTGGTCACCCTCTGCGCCACCCGCAACGACCCCGAATTTGTGCGCCAGGTGATCCGGCGCAGATTCGACGGGATCATTGTCAGCTCCCTTCAATTAGACGAGCAATACATTCGGGAGTTTATCCGCTCGGGCATCCCCGTGGTGCTGCTGCTGACCCACGAGTATGGATCGGTGGAGGGCGCCGCGAAAATCGGGACGGGACTGCGCCACGGCGCGCAGAGCGCGGTGCGTTTTCTCTACGATAAGGGCTGCCGGAATTTTGTGTACATAGACCGTTTTTCCGCCCGAAACCATTTCAGCGATATGAATGACTGCCGTCTTTCCGGCTTTGTGACGGCCTGCCGGGAGCTTGGCGTGGCGTGGGAGGACCGGATCATCAGCGGCTGTACAGACGCCGGGATGATGCAGGACAGGCTGGAGGCATTTGCAAAAGCACATCCGGTAGACGCCGTGGTGGGCAGAAATGACCGGGTGGCCTGCTACGCCATGCGCGGCCTTATGAAGCGGGGGTATCGGATTCCGCAGGAGGTTAAGGTTGTCGGCTTCGACGATTCCAGCATCTGCAACCTGGTAACGCCGACCCTGACCTCAGTCCATCTGGAGGATGATGAGATCTGCCGGGAGGCCATTGAACGGATCTATCGTCTTCGGGATGGAGAGGAGATCAAGGAAACGCCTCATTTCGCAACTACGATCATTGAACGGAACAGCACAGGATAGCCGGGCTGTTTTCCAAATAGGAGGAGTTGATATCTGATGTCCGCAAACGCGCTGATCGTACATGGGGGCGCGCCTACGGCGGTGATCAACGCGTCGCTGTATGGCGCCATTTGCGAAGCCAAACGGCACCCGGAGATCAAAGGCTTTTATGCGGCCTCCGGGGGCGCGGGGGCTATTGTGCGGGAAGAGTTCATTGATCTCTTTTCCATCCCGGAGGCCACGCTGGAGCTGCTGCCCGGCACCCCGGCGTCGGCCATCGGCACATCCCGGGACCCTCTGCTGGAGGAGGATTACGACGGCATCGCCCGGGTCTTGAAACGGCGGGATATCCGCTATGTGTTTTTTACCGGGGGGAATGGCTCCATGGACGCCTGCGGCAAGGTCCATCAGGCCTGCCAAAGGGCGGGGATAGGCATTAGCGTGGTGGGGATACCCAAGACCATAGACAATGACCTTGCGGTCACCGACCATGCCCCCGGATTTGGAAGCGCCGCCCGGTACCTTGCGGCCACTGTCAGCGAGGTGAGCCAGGATATCCTGGCTCTTCCCATCCATGTGTGTGTGCTGGAGACCATGGGACGAAATGCCGGCTGGCTTACAGCGGCCAGCGCCTTGGCCCGCAGCGGGAACGGGGACGGGCCCGATTTGATCTGTCTGCCCGAACGGGCCTTTGACGAAGATCAATTTCTGGCGGATATAGAGCGCCTGCGCAGCCGGAAGAGCGGCATTTTGGTGGTGGCCAGCGAGGGCCTGAGAGATAAGGATGGAAAACCCATTGTAGAGCCTGTTTTTCAGGCGGGCCGCGCGGTCTACTATGGAGATGTGGGGGCCCATTTGGCAAACCTGATCATTAAGAAGCTGGGGATCAAGGCCAGAAGTGAAAAGCCTGGGATCTGCGGCCGGGCCAGCATCGCCTTTCAGTCCCAGGTGGACCGGGAGGAGGCTGTTCTGGCAGGCCGGGAGGCCGTAAAGGCCGCCGTTCGGGGTGAGACAGGAGTCATGGTAGGCTTTGAGCGTACGGCCGGCGAGGAGTACCGTGTACGCACCATTCTGATCCCGGTGGAACAGGTGATGCTGAACGAACGGGTCTTGCCAGCGGCCTATATCAATCAAGAGGGAAACGATGTGACAGACGCTTTTGTGAATTGGTGCCGCCCCTTGCTGGGCGCTCCTTTGCGGAGTTTTGCCCGGTTGAGGAACATGTGAGACACCGCTTTTTTATGCCCTTGGTACATACGTGTGTATGTGGGGGCTAACAAGTTGGGAGCCTGGCGGTGACGGGAAAACCGATACGATAGCGCCAATGCGGGCTATTCTGAAGGCAGCCGGCCGTATGGGGCGGGGCCGCCAGCCGCGATGCGGAGCCGGTCCCCTGCGGGCCGGCGGCCCGGCGGGAAAGAGAGAGGGGATCTGAAAATGAAGCATATCTATCTCAATCTGAAACGATTTGACGTCCCGGTGGAGCTGGGGGGCGTGAACCGGCTGGCGCCGGTGGAACATTGGGCGCAGACCGTTGTGCACGGCATCCAAGAGGGCCTGAAGCGCTATCATCCGGCCCAGGCCGAATTCGCGGTCTTTTTTCCGGAGGCCTATCTGCTGCCCGCTTCTGGGGCCAGGTGTCCCGGAAGTCCCGTGCGTCTTGGCTGCCAGGGGGTCTTTCGGGCGGATACGGCGGCGGGAGGTAATTTTGGGGCCTTTACCACCAACCGCCCCGCCCACGCCGCGGCGGCCCTGGGCTGTACCCATACGCTCATCGGCCACTGCGAGGAGCGCGGCGACAAGGCGGGGGTACTGGCTGAGGCGGGGGTGCGCAACACCGCCGCCGTCAACCGTCTTTTGAACCAGGAGGTGCTTGCGGCCCAGGCCGCGGGGCTAAGCGTGCTCTATTGTGTGGGAGAAAAGAGCGAGGAGCAGGATTGCTGGCAGGAGGTGCTGGGAGAACAGCTGGACGTGGGACTCCAGGGCGCGGACAAACGCAGGGTGGTCATTGCCTATGAGCCGGTGTGGTCCATCGGCCCCGGCAAGACCCCGGCGGACAGGCCCTATATCACGAAAATCGCGGCCTTCATCAAGGAGCGCACCGGGGGGCTGGATGTGGTGTACGGCGGCGGCCTGAAGCGGGACAACGCCCGGATGCTGGCCTCGATCCCTGAGATCGACGGGGGCCTTATTGCGCTGACACGTTTCAGCGGGGAGATCGGCTTCTACCCAGAAGAGTATCTGGAGATCGTGAGCCTCTATCTGAATCATTAAGGGAGCGCGGAAACCGGCCTGCGTGCCGGCCCGCTCTCCAGGTACACCTGCAAAACAAAGGAAGGAAATATTTATGAAACTGGAATTTGAATATGGCCACGGCTTCATGAAAGCCGAGCTGCCCGATACCACCGATGTGTTTATTCCCGGCGTTACGGTTCCCGATCTGCCCTGTCTGGAACAGACCTGGGAAAACCTGTACGCCGAGACTCTGGCGAGCATTCGCGCCCCCATTGGTATGCCCACCCTGACCCAGCTGGCCCATAAGGGCAGCCGGGTTGTCATCGTGATCCCGGACATTGTCAAGGGGGGCAACCAGCCCACCAGCCATCGAAAGGTGGCGGTTCGCGCCTGCCTGGATGAGCTTTACAGCGTCGGAGTGGAGAAAAAGGATATCCTGCTTCTCTTTTCCAACGGGCTCCACCCGCGGGCTACGGGAAAGGAGATGCGCACCATTCTGGGGGAGGAGCTCTTCAATGAGTTCTACTTCTCCGGTCAGATCACCAGCCACGACAGCGAGGACTATGAGCACCTGGTGGACTTGGGCTTTACCCCCCAAGGCGATCACGTCATCATGAACAAGTATGTCTATGATGCCGACGTAGCTATCCTCATCGGCCACACTCAGGGAAACCCCTACGGAGGATATTCCGGCGGCTATAAGCATTGTGCCACGGGTATTTCCCACTGGCGGAGCATCGGGGCTCACCATGTGCCCCAGGTCATGCATCGGTCCGACTTTGTTCCCGTGTCCACCGCCAGCCTGATGCGGGATAAGTTTGACCAGCAGGGGATGTTCATGGAAGAAAAGATGGGCAAGAAGTTTTTCTGCTGCGACGCGGTGCTGGATACCGGTTCCCGTCAGATCGAGATCAACTCCGGCTGGGCCAAGGAGATGCAGCCTGTCAGCTGGGAGACGGCCGACAAGCGCACCTATGTCCACTGGGCGGAGAAGAAATACGACATCGTGGTCTTCGGCATGCCCACCAACTTCCACTATGGAGACGGCATGGGAACCAACCCCATTCAAATGATGCAGGCCCTCTCCGCCCAGGTCATCCGCCACAAGCGGGTGCTCAGCGATCACTGCGTATTCATCGTCTCCTCCATCTGCGACGGCTGGTTTCACGAGGAGCGCTGGCCCTATCTGAGGGAACTCTATGAGATGTTCCAGCATGACTCCATGAATATTCTGCCGGATATGAACCGATATGGCGAGTATTTTGCCACCAGGGAGGAGTATATCCGCAAATACCGCTTTGCCAATGCCTTCCATCCCTTCCACGGCTTTTCCATGATGAGCTGCGGCCACCTGGCCGAGGAGCATACCAGCGCCATCTATATCGTAGGCGCCCGGGAGCCCGGAATCGCCCGGGGGATGGGCTTAAAGACCAGGGCCACCTTTGAAGAGGCGTTGGCCGACGCCATGCGGAAGTTTACCGGCCCCGCGCCCAATATCCTGGCTCTGCCCCAGACCTTTACCACCGCCGCCGTCCACCTGTGCATGAGGGATCCGGCGGAGAACAGCCGCTATCGTGACAGTGCCCCCGCTCACCCCTGCGGCGGCTGAGAGCGGAAGCCGGGCATGTACATCATTTTGCTGCTGGTCAGCTTTTGCGCCAGTGCGGCAGGGGCGGTGTGCGGTATCGGCGGCGGAGTCATCATCAAACCCGTGCTGGATGCAATGAATATCGCCGACGTATCATCCATCAGCTTTCTGTCCGGCTGTACGGTGCTCAGCATGAGCTGCTATTCCGTGGGAAAGGCCGTGCTGGCGGGGGAAAGCGGCATTGAAAGACATACCGGAACCCCGCTGGCATTGGGAGCCGCTTTTGGGGGCATATTGGGAAAGAACCTGTTCAGCCTGCTGCGGGAGCTGTCCGCCCAGCCGGAGCGGGTGGGCGGATATCAGTCGGTATGTCTGGCTCTTGTCACCCTGGGAACCCTGGCCTATACCATATTCCAGCCCGGAATCAAAACCCGCCGGGTGGAGGGACGGGCGGCCTGCGGGGTCATTGGCATGGTTTTGGGCGTGATGTCCAGCTTTTTGGGGATCGGGGGCGGGCCTATCAATCTGGCGGTACTCTATTTCTTTTTCTCCATGTCCGCCAAGACGGCGGCTCAAAACAGCCTTTATATTATCCTGTTCTCCCAGACTGCCAGTTTGCTCACCACATTCATTGCCCGCAGCGTGCCCCTTTTTGAGCCCCCGTGGCTGGCGGTGATGGTGGCGGGCGGAATTCTCGGAGGTATGGCGGGCAGGGCGCTGAACAGAAAGCTGAGCGAGGCCCAGGTGGCGCTGATGTTCAAGGGGCTTATGCTGCTTATCATTGGGGTCAGCTGCTACAACGCGGCGGGCTATCTGACCTGATTGGGAGGGACGTTTTTATGAGAAAAGTTGTTTTGACCGCTGTGGGAAAGCTGGAATACCAAGAGGCGCCCATCCCCCAGCTCAGAGAGGGTTGGGTGCGGATAAAAATACTCCGCTGCGGATTGTGTGGGACAGACGTCCACAATTATTACAAGGAGACCATTTTTGGAAAGGACGCCTATCCCTTTCATATGGGGCATGAGGTCTGCGGCATCGTGGACGGCGTGGGGAAAGGCGTCGATGACCTCGCCGTGGGCGACAAGGTGGTGGTCAACCCCATCTGGAGCTGCGGGGTGTGCCAACCCTGCCGCATGGAACAGGCAAATCACTGTGAGCACAAAACCACAATTGGATTGGTGGGGCCCAGCGGAAATTCGGAGTATACGCTGGCTCCGGCCAATGCCGTGTTCAAGGCTGAGCCCGAGAGCGATCCGGATCTGCTGGCCTTTACTGAGCCTGTGGCCACGGTGCTATACGGTCTGGATAAGCTGAGGGTAGATTCCACTCATGATGTGCTGATCGCAGGCGCTGGGGCCATTGGGCTGATTTTTCTGCAGCTGCTGAAGAACGCCCGGCTCCGCAGCCTGACCGTAGCGGATATCGTGGAGGATAGGCTGGCCTTTGCGAAAAGGCTGGGCGCGGACCAAGTGATCAATACCGCCGCACAAATGGACGAGAAAAAATATGATGTCATCATTGATTGCACCGGCTCGGCCAAGGTGGTGGAGCAGGACTTTGAAAAGGTGCGTTTTGGGGCACAGATCCTGATTTTCGGCGTTTGCCCTATCGACTCCACGATCACCCTCAAACCCTTCGATATCTATAACAATGATCTGTCTATTTACTCCTCCTACACCTTGACGCCCAGCGCGTTCCAGCGGGCCCTGTGTCTGATCCAGAGCGGACGTATTGATGTGGGGTCCCTGCTGGCGGGCGTCTATCCGGTGGGTAAATTGGAAGAATGCATCCAAAATGTCAAGGCCGGCAGGGTAAACGGTAAAATCGTCATTGACACCACCAAAATGTTTTGAGTGCGTGTCCCCTTGTCGGGCAGCGGCGAAAGAGCGCTGAAAGCGGGCCGGCATCAACGTCAGCCCGCTTTTGCTGTTGGATCAGGGAGGCCCCCGCCATGCTGAAGGTGCGGAAAAGCGTCGCATTTTTCCATTCAAATACCTGCGGCGCCCGCAAGCCCGGCGGACAGGCGGCGATCCTGCCGGGGAAATGGAAAAGCCCGCCGGGGGCGGCCAGCCCATATTCACCCCAAATGAGCAGGGTCAAACGCGACTAAATCACCTCAAATCATGGCAAAGCGCACCCGAACTCTAGGCAAAGAAAAGTCCCGGAAATCCGTGATTTCCGGGACTTTTGAATCGTTTGAACTGTAAATCAGCGCTTGCTGAACTGAGGCGCGCGGCGGGCGGCCTTGAGGCCGTACTTCTTGCGCTCCTTCAT
>CAJUEG010000024.1 GCA_910584835.1 uncultured Oscillospiraceae bacterium
ACCGCGGCGGCTACCTGTACCACGGCCGCGTGAAGGCTCTGGCCGAGGGCGCCCGTGAGGGCGGCCTGCAGTTCTAAGGGAGGAGGAAACAAGAATGCCTAGATTTGAAAGAGAACCCAAAGAATTCGTGGAGAAGGTCGTGTACCTGAACCGCGTTTCCAAGACTGTCAAGGGCGGCCGCGTGGCCAAGTTCTCCGCGCTGGTCGTCATCGGCGACGAGAAGGGCAAGGTGGGCTACGGCCTGGGCAAGGCCGCCGAAGTGGCCGAGGCCATCCGCAAGGGCATTGAGGACGCCAAGAAGAACATGGTGCACGTCACCCTGTCCGGCACCACCATCCCCCACGAGGTCATCGGTGAGTTCGGCGCGGGCCGCGTCCTCCTCAAGCCCGCCAGCAAGGGTACCGGCATCATCGCCGGCGGCCCGGTGCGCGCGGTGATGGAGGCCGCCGGCGTGTCCGACATCCGCGCCAAGTGCCTGCGCACCAACAACCCCCAGAACGTGGTGGCCGCCACCATGGAGGGGCTCAAGTCCCTGCGCAGCCCCGCCGAAGTCGCGCGCATCCGCGGCAAGAGCGTGGAAGAGATCTTAGGTTAAGGAGGCTCAAGACAATGGCTAAAACCATCAACATCAAGCTCGTCAAGAGCCTGAACGGCCGTCTGGCCAAGCATAAGGCCACCGCCGAGGCCCTGGGCCTGCGCAAGATCGGCGACACCACCGTGCAGCCCGACAACGAGGCTACCCGGGGCAAGATCGCCCACATCGGCTACCTGCTCCAGGTGACCGAGGAAAACTAACGAGGAGGCGCACGACATGAATCTGCATGAACTTTCCCCCGCCCCCGGCTCCAACACCAAGGCCTACCGCAAAGGCCGGGGCGCCGGTTCCGGCAACGGCAAGACTGCCGGCCGGGGCCACAAGGGCCAGTGGGCCCGCAGCGGCGGCGGCGTCCGCGTGGGCTTTGAGGGCGGCCAGATGCCTCTGGCCCGCCGCCTGCCCAAGCGGGGCTTCCACAACATCTTTGCCAAGCGCCTGGAGGCCATCAACGTCTCCGCGCTGAACAAGTTTGAGGACGGCGCCGTGGTCAATGTTTGCGACCTGCTGGAAAAGGGTATCATTTCCAAGTGTGAGTATGGCGTCAAGGTCCTGGGCAACGGGGAACTGACCAAGAAGCTCACGGTTCGGGCTTCCGCGTTCTCCGCCTCGGCCAAAGAGAAGATCGAAAAGGCGGGCGGCACGGCGGAGGTGATCTGAGATGATTCAGACCATGCGCAACGCCTGGAAGGTGCCGGAGCTGCGGGGTAAGCTGCTGTTTACCGTGTTCGCTCTGCTCATCTTCCGGCTTGGCTCCGCCATCCCGGTGCCCTTCATCAATGTCGATATGCTCAGCAGCTATATGAAGGCCCAGTCCGCCAGCATCTTCGGCCTGCTCAACGTGATGAGCGGCGACGCCTTCGCTCAGGCCACGGTGTTCGCGCTGTCCATCCAGCCCTATATCAACAGCTCCATCATCATTCAGCTGCTGACCATCGCCATCCCCGCTCTGGAGCGCCTCCAGAAGGAGGGCGGCGAAGAGGGCAAGAAGAAGATTGCCGCCATCACCCGGTACGCCACCGTGGGCATCGCGCTGATTCAGGCCTTCGGCTTCTACACCATGCTCCGGGTGGGTTCCAACGGCACCAGCTTCCTGTCCACCACCGGCATCTGGGCCGCCTTTGTCATCATCGCCGCCTTTGTGGCCGGCTCCGCCTTCCTGATGTGGCTGGGCGAGCAGATCACCGAGTTCGGCATCGGCAACGGCATCTCCATCATCCTGTTCGCCGGCATCGTGGCCCGCGGGCCCAGCATGGTGGGCAGCATCATTGACGGCGTGAGAGGCTGGATCGGCAAGGCCGATCCCTCCACCGCCCTGGTACTGCACCCCGCGTTCATCCTGCTCATCGTGGCCGGTATGCTGCTGCTGGTGGCCTTCATCGTGTTCATGGACAACTCCGAGCGGCGCATCCCCGTGCAGTACGCCAAGCGGGTGGTGGGCCGGAAGATGTACGGCGGCCAGTCCAGCCATCTGCCCATCAAGGTGAATATGTCCGGCGTGCTGCCCATCATCTTCGCCCAGTCCATCGCGTCCATCCCCGCCACCATCGGCATGTTTGTGCCCTCCGCCCAGACCCCCGGCAGCGGCTGGCACACGTTCCTGACCATTTTTGACTCCCGCGGCTGGGTGTACTGCATTGTGTATTTCCTGCTGATCGTGTTCTTCAGCTATTTCTACAACACCATTCAGTTCAATCCCATTGAGGTGGCCAACAACCTGAAGAAGAACGGCGGGTTCATCCCCGGCTTCCGCCCGGGCAAGCCCACCAGCGACTTCCTCAGCAAGGTGGTGTCCCGCATCACCATGTTCGGCGCGCTCTATCTGGCCGTGGTGGCCCTGCTGCCCACCATCGTCGGCAACATCATGCTGCTGGCGGGGAGCAGCGCCGGCCGGAGCCTGGCCATCGGCGGCACCTCCGTCATCATCGTGGTGGGCGTGGCGCTGGAGACCGTCAAGGCGCTGGAGGCCCAGCTCATGATGCGCCACTACAAGGGCTTCCTTGAGTGAGCGCTGAGGTAGGGTTATGAAGCTCATCATGTTCGGCGCCCCCGGCGCCGGTAAGGGGACCCAGGCCGCCATCCTCAGCGAGCGGCTGGAGGTGCCCACCATTTCCACAGGCAATATCCTGCGGGCTGCCGTGAAAAACGGCACGCCCGTGGGACTCCAGGCCAAGCGTTACATGGACGCGGGCCAACTGGTGCCCGACCAGGTGATCATCGGCATCATCGTGGAACGGCTGGGCGAGGCCGACTGCCGCAACGGGTTCATCCTGGACGGCGTGCCCCGCACCATCCCCCAGGCCGAGGCTCTGGAAAACGCAGGCGTCAAGTTTGACTGCGTGCTGGACATTGAGGTCCCGGACAGCGAGATCATGAAGCGTATGACCGGGCGCCGGGCCTGCACCGCCTGCGGCGCGACGTATCACGTGGTGGCCGCGCCCCCCAAGGCGGAGGGCGTGTGCGACAGCTGCGGCGGGGCGCTGGTTCAGCGGGACGACGACAAGCCGGAGACCGTCCAGAGCCGTCTTGACGTGTACCACAGCCAGACTGAGCCGCTGAAAAAGTTCTACGCGGACCGGGGCATCCTCAAAATGGTGCCGTACCAAAACAGCATTGAGGCCACCACCCAGGCCATCATTGAGATTCTGGGGATCTGAGGATATGGAGCTTATCACTTTGAAATCCCCGCGGGAGCAGGACGCCATGCGCAGGGCCGGACGGGTTACCGCCCAGGCCCGGGCGCTGGCGGGCAGCATGGTCCGTCCGGGCGTCACCACCAAGGAGATCGACGACGCGGTGCGCAGGTTCATCCGCGGCAAGGGGGGGCAGCCCTCCTTCCTCGGGTACGGAGGCTTTTCCGGGTCCGCCTGTATCTCAGTGAACGAGGTGGTCATACACGGCATCCCGTCCCGGCACATTGTGCTCAAGGAAGGGGACATTGTGAGTATCGACGTGGGGTCGGTCATTGACGGCTTCCACGGCGACTGCGCCGCTACCTATCCCTGCGGCGCCATCTCAGAGGAGGCCCGGCGGCTCATTGAGGTCACCCGGCAGAGCTTTTGGGAGGGCTATGAGAAGGCCGCGCCGGGAAACCGGGTGTCCGACATCTCCCACGCCGTCCAGGTCTATGTGGAAAAGCACGGCTACTCGGTGGTCCGGGACTTTGTAGGCCACGGCGTGGGCGCCAAGCTCCACGAGGCCCCGGAGGTGCCCAACTTTGGCCCCGCCGGCCACGGCGCCCGGCTCCAGCCGGGCATGGCCATCGCGGTGGAGCCCATGGTGTGCGCCGGGGACTGGCACGTGAAGGTGCTCAAGGACGGCTGGACCACCGTGACGGAGGACGGTTCCCTGGCGGCCCACTACGAGAACACCATCCTCATCACCGAGGATGGACCCGAGATCACCACCGTCACTGAGGACGGGGCCTATGATTGATTACACAGGCCGGATCGTCCGGGCAGCGGCCGGACGGGACAAGGGCGGCTTGCTGTGCGTGGTGGGCGTGGACCGGGAGGGGCGCAGGCTGCTGCTTGCCGACGGCAAGCGGCGCAAATGTGCCCGGCCCAAGGCAAAAAAACCGGGCCACGTGGAGATGCTCGCCGACGGGTTTACCCACCCCGCCATTGAAAAGCTGAAGCAGGGCGAGACCCTGTCCGACCGAGAACTGAGAAGGGCGCTGGCCGCATTCCGAGATCAACTGGAGGTATGACGCTTTGGCAAAAGACGACATGATTGAGTTGGAGGGCGTCGTCACCGAGGCCCTGCCTAACACCACATTCAATGTGGACATTGGAAATGGACACATTATTCTGGCACACATTTCCGGAAAGCTGCGGATGAATTTCATCCGCATTCTGCCCGGCGATAAAGTCACGGTTCAGATGTCGCCCTACGACCTGACCCGCGGCCGGATCACCTGGAGATCGAAGTAAACATCAACGACCTGAGTTGCCATAAGCACCGTCCCTGCGGGGCCTTGCCTCCAAAGGGGCCCCCGCCGAAGCCCAGCGAAGCGGGTTCGGTGGGGAGAGGAGCCATGGCGGAATGAGTGAGCTCTGTCCGAAGGACGGGGCGAACGGCTATGGAGCTTATGGCGACGAGGGGGCCATTTAAGGCATTGTACAGGAGGTTATTAACATGAAAGTCAGACCGTCTGTCAAGCCCATGTGCGAGAAGTGCAAGATCATCAAGCGCAAGGGCAAAGTCATGGTCATTTGCGAAAACCCCAAGCACAAGCAGAGACAAGGTTAAAGGAGGGGCATAGAGTATGGCACGTATTGCCGGCATTGATCTGCCGAAGGAGAAGCGAGTCGAGATCGGACTCACCTATATTTACGGCATTGGCCGCACCAGCGCGGGCAAGATCCTCAAGGAGGCGGGCATCAACCCCGACACCCGGGTGAAGGACCTGACCGACGCGGAAGAGGCCAAGCTGCGTGAGATTATCAGCCACGAGTACACCGTGGAGGGCGATTTGCGCCGCAATGTGGCGATGGACATCAAGCGCCTGACCGAGATCGGCTGCTACCGCGGCATTCGCCATCGCAAGGGCCTCCCCGTCCGCGGGCAGCGCTCCAAGACCAACGCCCGCACCCGCAAGGGTCCCAAGCGCACCGTCGCCAACAAGAAGAAGTAAGGAGGGATAAGTTCACATGGCTGCTAATAAGAAAGTTGTCAAGCGCCGCCGCGAGCGGAAAAACGTAGAGAAGGGTCAGGTGCACATCCGCTCCTCCTTCAACAACACCATGATCACCGTCACCGACATGCAGGGCAACGCCCTGTCCTGGGCTTCCTCCGGCGAGATGGGCTTCCGGGGCTCCCGCAAGTCCACCCCCTTCGCCGCCCAGACCGCCGCCGAGACCGCCGCCAACGCCGCCATCGAGCAGTGCGGCCTGAAGAGCGTGGAGGTGTACGTCAAGGGCCCCGGCCAGGGCCGTGAGGCCGCC
Organism: uncultured Oscillospiraceae bacterium; assembly: GCA_910584835.1. Lineage (GTDB taxonomy): Bacteria > Bacillota > Clostridia > Oscillospirales > Oscillospiraceae > Enterenecus. The sequence goes on from CAJUEG010000024.1 coordinate 5,539, forward strand.
ATCCGGGCGCTCCAGGCCGTGGGCCTGGAGGTCACCCTCATCAAGGACGTGACCCCCGTGCCCCACAACGGCTGCCGTCCGCCCAAGCGCCGCCGCGTCTGATCTGGAAGGAGGAAAACCGATATGGCTAAGAATATGCAGCCCTACCTGAAGCGCTGCCGTACGCTGGGCATCTCCCCCGCCGTCATGGGTGTGAATAAGGAGTCCAACCGGAACCCCGGCCCCCAGCGCCGCCCCAAGAAGAGCGAGTACGCGCTCCAGCTCACCGAGAAGCAGAAGGTCAAGTTCGTGTACGGCGTGCTGGAGAAGCAGTTCCGCGCCTACTACGAGAAGGCCGCCCGGATGAAGGGCAACACCGGCGACGAGCTGATGACTCTGCTGGAGCGCCGCCTGGACAACGTGGTGTTCCGCCTGGGCCTGGCCGCCACCCGGCGCGAGGCCCGGCAGCTGGTCAACCACGGGCACTTCACCGTCAACGGCAAGCGGGTGAATATCCCCTCCTACCTGGTGAAGGAGGGCGAGGTCATCGCCGTGTGCGACAAGAGCCGTTCTTCCGCCAAGTTCAAGAAGATGGTGGAGGATGACCGTTTTGTGGCCGCTCCCAAGTGGTTGGAGAAAAACAAGAACGCCCCCCTGGAGGGCAAGGTGATTGCCATGCCCCAGCGGGACGACATCGACTTCGACGTGGCCGTTAACCTCATCGTGGAGTTGTACTCCAAGTAATGCCGGTTTTTTGCCCGGTATTCCTGGCGTTCCGCCGCAAAAAGGCGGCAGCGCGGCCGCGCACAGGCGCGGCTGCGCGCGGAGCGTATGGCAACACACGCCACTGTTAAAGGAGGGTAACACACGACATGGTAGAAATCCAGAAGCCGCGCATCGAATGCATCGAGAATGTGGGCGACGAGTCCTACGGCAAGTACGTGGTCGAGCCGCTGGAGCGGGGCTACGGCACCACCATCGGCAACTCTCTGCGCCGCATTTTGCTGTCCTCTCTGCCCGGCACGGCGGTCACCGGCATCAAAATCGCCGGCGTACAGCATGAGTTCTCCGTCATCCCCGGGGTGAAGGAGGACGTGACGGAGATTGTGCTCAACATCAAGGGCATCATCGCCAAGCTGTACAGCGAGGGGATCAAGACGGTCTACATCGAGGCCGCGGGCGAGGGAGAGGTCACCGCCGGCGACATCAAGGCCGACAGCGATGTGGAGGTGCTCAATCCTGACCACCACATCGCCACCCTGGGGCCCGAGGCGACCCTGAACATGGAGCTCACCCTGTCCCAGGGCCGGGGCTATGTCACCGCCGACCGGAACAAGCCCGCCCAGACCGTTATCGGCCTGATCCCTGTGGACTCCGTCTACACGCCCGTGCGCAAGGTGAACTACTTTGTGGAAAACACCCGCGTGGGCGACGCCACCGACTACGACAAGCTGACGCTGGAGGTGTGGACCAACGGCACCATCTCCGCGCGGGACGCGGTGTCCCTGGGGGCGCGTATCCTGGTGGACCACTTTACCCTGTTTACCGACCTGTCCGAGACCATGGGTTCCAAGGCCACTGTGGTGGAGAAGGCGGAGGCCCAGCGCGACAAGGTGCTGGAGTTGACCATTGAGGAGCTGGACCTGTCCGTCCGCTCCTTCAACTGCCTGAAGCGGGCCAACATCAACACAGTGGAGGACCTCATCTCCAAGACCGAGGACGAGATGATGAAGGTGCGCAATCTGGGCCGCAAATCCCTGGAAGAAGTCATCAATAAGCTGGCCATGATGGGGCTGTCCCTGGCCAACGACGAGAACCTGTAAGAAGCGCTGAGCCGTCGTGAGGCGGTAAAATGTGCCGACGAAGGCGGCGCAGGGGTATGTAACGTTCCTCCTTGTGCACCTGGCGGAAACGCCATGTCCCGGGAAATACCGGGCGCCTGAACGAATTTAACTGGACTTCGCCACGCGAGGTCGAAGGAGTGCTTAGAAATGGCTAAAAACCGCAAGCTGGGGCGTCCCAGCGACCAGCGCCGCGCCATGCTGCGCGCCATGACCACCTATCTGCTGGAGAACGGGCAGATCAAGACCACCTACGCCCGCGCGAAGGAGGTCGCCCCCATTGCCGAGAAGATGATCACCCTGGCCAAGAAGAACGACCTGGCCGCCTACCGTCAGGCCCTGAGCTACCTCACCAAGGAGGATGTGGCCAACAAGCTGTTCCACGAGATCGGTCCCAAGTACGCCGACCGCAGCGGCGGCTACACCCGGGTTCTGAAGATGGGTCCCCGCCGCGGCGACGCGGCCGAGCTGGCCATTATCCAGCTGGTGTGATTTAAGAGAGCTCCCCCGCCCACCGGCGGGGGAGCTTTTGTATAGGGCAGAGAGCAGCTGGAAAATGGTCAATTTGTGGGGAAACACTTGACAAGCTGGAAATTAGGCGCTATAATTTTTGTACAATTTAAGTGAATACTGTTTGATAGAGGCGCGGACGTCATGCGTACCGCGAAACCAAGGCCAGGCAGCCGGTTTCGCGGGAGAGGGGCGGCCGCCGAAGGAGAACGGGCCTGCCTGGGCCCCTATCCTGGGCCGCGGGAGAATATCTCGCGGACTGTCACAAGTCGTGGAGCGCTATCAGTTCGCCGCCGGATTGTTTTGGCTGGCGGGTTTCGTCCATACCGGGCGCTTCCTATGGAAGCGCCCGTTTTTTGTGGGAGCGCGAGGAGATCCGCGCAGGGGAGCCTGGACTGAAGCGAGGGCAAAAGCCCGGGGCACGCGCAGTCGGACCGGGTTTTGCCCGAGCCGGAGGGATGGCGACCCGGCCGCGCGGTCAATCCGGGCGTGACAATGAGAACAACAAGGAGAGAGTGCCATGAGAACGAGAAGAAACCGTCTGGGCTTGATTGCGCTGATGATCATGCTGATCTTTGCCCTGACCACCACCGGCTTCGCCGCGTCCGCCGACCCCACCGAGGAGACCGGCACCAAAATGATCGAGTGCCCTGACTGCGGTGCGCTGGGCGTGGTGCTCTCCGACGGGGGAGAAGGGGTCGCCTGTGAGAGCTGCGGGGGCAGCGGCTATATTCACTCCCCCAGCCGGTACTACAATACCCCATGGGCCCTGTTGCCCCCGATCATCGCCATTGCGCTGGCCCTTATCACCAAGGAGGTATATTCCTCCCTGTTTATCGGCATTCTGGTGGGCGGGCTGCTGTACTCCAACTTCAGCTTTGAAGGTACGGTGCTCCACGCGTTCCAGGACGGGATCGTGGCGTCCCTGTCCGACAGCTACAACGTGGGCATCCTCATCTTTTTGGTGATCTTGGGGGCCATTGTGTGCCTGATGAACAAAGCGGGGGGGTCCGCCGCCTTTGGCCGCTGGGCGCAGAAGAACATCAAAACCCGGGTGGGGGCCCAGCTGTCCTCCGTTGTGCTGGGCTGCCTGATTTTTATCGACGACTACTTTAACTGCCTCACCGTGGGCAGCGTCATGCGGCCCATTACCGACAAGCACAACGTCTCCCGGGCCAAGCTGGCCTACCTCATCGACGCCACCGCCGCGCCCATCTGCATCATTGCCCCTATCTCCTCCTGGGCCGCCGCCGTGGCCGCCTTTGCGGAGGACGGGCAGGGGCTGAATCTGTTTATCCGGGCCATCCCGTATAACTTCTACGCCCTGCTCACCATTGTGATGATGGTGGGGCTGGTGGTGCTCAACGTGGACTTCGGACCCATGGGCAGGCACGAAAAGAACGCCGTGGAGAACGGGGACCTGTTCTCCGGCTCCAACCCTTACGCCATGATGGATGAGGAGATCAACGAGTCCAAGGGCACTGTGCTGGACCTGGTGCTGCCCATTGCGGTGCTGGTGGTGAGCTGTGTGGTGGGCATGATCTACTCCGGCGGGTTTTTCTCCGGGGAGGACTTTGTCTCCGCGTTCTCCAACTCCGACGCCTCCGTGGGCCTGATGCTGGGTTCCGTCTTTGGGCTGGTGTTCACCCTGGTGTACTACCTGATTCGAAAGGCCATGACCTTTAAGGAGATGATGGCCTGCATTCCCGAGGGCTTTAAAGCCATGGTGCCCGCCATCATGATCCTCACCTTCGCCTGGTCCCTGAAGAGCATGACCGACTCCCTGGGCGCAAAATACTTCGTGCGCGACTTTGTGCGCTCCGCTTCCGGCATCCAGGTGCTTCTGCCCGTCATCGTGTTCGCGGTGGGCTGTCTGCTGGCCTTCGCCACCGGCACCTCCTGGGGCACCTTCGGCATCCTGATCCCCATTGTTCAGAGCGTGTTCCCCATGGACGCCCCCCTGGCCATCATCTGCATTTCGGCCTGCATGGCGGGCGCGGTGTGCGGCGACCACTGCTCTCCCATCTCCGACACCACCATTATGGCCTCCGCCGGAGCACAGTGCGACCACGTCAACCACGTATCCACCCAGCTGCCCTATGCCATCTCCTGCGCGGCAATATCAGGCGTTACATACGTGATTGCCGGAGTGCTGGCCTCCGCGGGCGCTCCCGGACTGCTGGCGCTGCCCATCGGCGTGTTGCTGATGCTGGGGTTCCTGTTCGTGATGAAAAGGATGACGCGCAATTAAAACCGCCGCGCGCCCTGATAAACGGCACAAACCGCCTCCCGGAAAGCCGGGGGGCGGTTTGCGCCTATAGTGAATGAGATGGAATGGAGCGGTTCAGCCGCGCCGCTTTGTTTTCCAGACGGTCAGAATCAGACCGGCCAGCACGGCCGCCTCCATCACCCCGTCGGCCGTTTGCAGGGCAAGCGCCTGGCCCCGGCCGCGGAGGATATACCGGCCCGCCGCACAGCTTCATGGCGAACTCCCGGCAGTCCAAGAAATCCGCCGCGCACTTGCATTGCCCCGCTTTTTATGATATAAATAAGCTCATAACATATGTAACACATTTCGGATGTAAGGAGCAACTTTGTGGAGCTGAGTCTGGAGAAGCAAAAAAAGCTGGCCTATGTGGCCCGGCGGTATTACCTGGATGACCGGAAGCAGAGCGATATCGCCCAGGAGCTGGGGGTATCCCGCCCGCTGGTCAGCCGGATGCTGTCCGAGGCCCGGGAGCTGGGCATCGTGGAGATCACGGTCCACGAGCCGGGAACCCGGACCGCCCGGCTTTTGGACCGGCTGCGGCTGTCCGGGTGCGTCCGGGGCGGCGTGCTGGTGGAGGACGGCGGGGATAATGACGCCACCAACCGCCTGCTCTCCCAAGGGGCCGTGGAGCTGCTGGGGCAGCTGGGCGCCCGGCGGCTGGGGGTAGGCTGGGGCTACCTCATCGGCCAGCTGGTGACCTGGCTGGAGGAAAACCCCCGGCCGGACAGCGCGGTCACCGATATCTGTCCCCTAGTGGGCAATGCCAGCATCCCCGCCCGCAACTACCAGTCCAACGAAAATGTGCGGCTGATGGCCCAGCAGCTGGGGGCCATCCCCCATTTCCTCTACCTGCCCGCCCTGCCGGAGAGCCTGGAGGAGAAGCAGGTGCTGTGCTCCACCGAGGTCTACCGCCAAATATACCAGCAATGGGAGCGGCTGGACACGGCGCTGGTCAACATCGGGGACTACCCGTCCAGCCCCGACTTCGCCTCCCTGGTCCGGTACGGCAGCCTACTTCAGCGCCAGCGGGCCTGCGGGCGGATGCTGATTTACTATTTTAACGAGGCCGGGGCGGTGATCCAGTCGGACCAGGACTTCGCCATTCAGGTCCCCATCGGCGTCCTGCGGCGGTGCCCCAACATCATTGGGGTGTGTTCCGCCAACACCAGCGCAAAGGCGCTGAAGGGCGCCTTGAAGACCGGCATATTCACCCATTTGGTCGCCCGGTCGAGGCTGGTTGAGGCGCTGCTTGACAATCAATAGCATTTGCGGCTACCTGGATCGCACAGGCGGTTTGGGGAGCCGCTTTTTGTATAGTTCCCATAGTTTGCGCATGGTTTAACTGTGAAAAACAGGGAAAACCGCCCTCACAGGATTGACTTATGTTACATGGTGTGGTATTGTTTTTGCACAGACGTAACAAATTCTGATTTCCAGGAGGTGACGGGAGGATGACCAGAATCGAACTTGCCGCACGGCTGAAGCATGCCTGCGCGTCGGTGCTGGCGGCGGAGGCCGAGCTGACGGAGATCGACTCCCGCTTTGGCGATGCGGACCACGGCCTGACCATGGCCAAGATCGCCGGGGCCATCGAGCGCGCGGTGGACCAGTCGGAGGGGGGCATCCGATCCATGCTGGACAGCGCGGCCATGGCGGTCATGGCGCTGAACGGCGGCAGCGCGGTCCCCCTGTGGAACACATGGCTGGACGGGATGCAGGAGGGAGCCCCGGAGGGGGACGAAGTCGATGTGGCGGGCCTGCAGGCCATGTTCGCCCGGGCGCTGGAGGAGCTGGACGATATGTCCGGCGCCAAGGTAGGGGACAAGACCATGATGGACGCGGTGATCCCGGCCAGCCAGGCCATCGCTGCCTATCAGGGGGACGACGAAGGCGCTTTGTTTGCCGCCGCCGCCCGGGCCGCCGCCCAGGGGGCGGAGAACAGCAGGGAATTCGTGTCCAAATTTGGCCGCGCCAAAAGCTACGGCGCCCAGACCATCGGCACCCCGGACGCCGGGGCGGCGTCCATGTCCTATTTCTTCCAGGGCCTGGCGCGGGCCTAAGAACCTGTAGTCACAGCCTCAAACGGCCGCCTGGCCGGATCCTTGTCCGCCATGCCGCGTAAAATTTTCTTAAAACAGACCAATTATTACTGCAAAATTCGCCTTGTCCGGCGGGCAAATCCCCGGGCCATACGGCATTTCCGGCCATAAATACAGGCTCTAAGATTTTAAAGGAGAGGTACCCGTATGAAAATGAAGAAGTTTATCAACGCACCCGAGACCATCACCGATGAGGAACTCACCGGCCTGGGCCTGGCCTATCCCGACATTCTGGATGTGGACGGACACCTGGTGATCAGCAAGGACCTGGCTGACGCCGACCGCGTCACCATCGTCACCTACGGCGGCTCCGGGCACGAGCCCGCCCAGGCCGGGTTTGTGGGCAGGGGGATGCTGGACGTTCAGGCGGTGGGCGATATCTTTGCCGCCCCCAACGGGCAGCTGGTGTTCGACGCCATGAAGCTGGCGGACAAGGGCCATGGCGTGCTGCTGCTCACCTTGAACTACGCCGGCGACCAGCTGGCCGGCAAGCAGGCCATGAAGCTGGCCAAGAAGGCGGGGCTGAATGTCCGCCAGGTGGTCACCGGCGAGGAGATTCAGTACGATCCCAGCGGCGAGGACAACAAGCGGGGCCTGGCCGGGGCGGTGGCCCTGTACCACATCGCGGCGGCCGCGGCCCGGGAGGGCAAGAGCCTGGACGAGGTGGCCGCCATCGCCCAGCGCTACGCCGACAGCATGGCCTCCGTCACCGTCAAGTCTACCGACGCCACCCACCCCCAGAACGGCATGTCCTTCGGCGATCTGGGCGAGACCGACCTGATGGAGATCGGCGCGGGCCAGCACGGCGAGGGCGGCGGCGTCCGGGTGCCGATGATGTCGTCTAAGGATACCGTGGCCACCGTGGCGGACGCCCTGAGCAAAAAGCTGGAGCTGAAGGCCGGGGACAAGGCGTTTGTTATGATCAACGGCTGCGGCGCCACGACTATGATGGAGATGCTGGTGCTGTTCAAGGACACCGTAGAGTTTCTGAAGGCAAAGGGCGTGGAGGTCGTGGCCAGCATGGTGGGCGAGATCCTCACCGTGCAGGAGGCGGGCGGCTTCCAGATGAACATCGCCAAGTGGGACGAGGAGTTCATCCGCCTGTGGGGCGCCCCCTGCCACACCCCCGCCTACAGCAAGGAATAGCTGAGAAGACGCGTCAATCCGTAACACGCAGGCGCTGCCTGCCGATTTGAGGAGGAAAAAATATGTCCGCCGAGTATATGCACATCGGCATCCCCATCACCAACCGCAAGCCCAATATGGTCTACAACGAGGGGGCCAAGTTCTGGGTGAGCCAGGTGGATGACTATGACTATAAAATCGAATACCTGAAATTTGAGGAGGGGACCCCCTTCCCCGAGGAGATCCACCGCCACCCCCATGTGGCCTATAAGGTGGACGACCTGGAAAAATATGTCGCCGACGCCGACAGCGTGATCTGCGGCCCCATGGAGGCCAACGAAAAGGGAGACCGCCTGGCCTTTGTCTGGAAGGACGGCGCGATTTTGGAGCTGTACCAGGAGGCGTAGCGGCGCTTGCTCCCTCCGGGTAAGAAAAAGCCTGACGGGGCGCGCGAAAGGCGCGCCCCGCTCATTGACCCGCCTAAAATGCGCATGGCGGCAATTGCCGCCATGCCGGAACCGCGTTTGAACTCCCCCGGCGCAGAGGGTCAGCCCTCCCCCAGCCGGGCCAGGTATTGGGCCCCCTGGGCGATAAACGCCTGGGCGTCAAAGGCGCCGTTTTGGATCGCCTCCTGGACGATGATGCCGTCGGACACCAGCAGAAGCAGCCATGTGAGGAAGTCCGCGGACACATGGGCCCGTTCGGCAATTTTCCCGCTGATCAGCCGCTGAAATTCCCCATAGCGGCGCACCAGCTTCTCCCGCAGCACCTCGTCCCCCGCCTGGGCTTCGCACAAAAGGTGCATGCGCAGGCCGGCGGAGGCGATGTCACGCTCCACCACATATTTTGCCAGGCGCTGGAGGGAGGTGTCCTTTTCCTTGTTCTCCGTCCAGCGGACGAAGTCGTCCCACTGCTCGCTGAGATAGCGGTCGGCCAGGTCAAACAGTATCTCGCCCTTGGCCTTGTAGTGATAGTACAGCGTCCCCTTGGACACGCCGGACTCTTTTGCGATATCCGCCAGGGAGATGTCCCCCCACGTCCCGGTTTCCAGCAAAACCTGGGCCGCGTTCAATACCGCCGCTTTGACGTCGTCTTTTCTCGGTGCTGCCATAAATGCCTCCAGATCCCGGGACCGCCGCCGGGGCGCAGCGGTCCCATTGAGATAGTTATCAAGCCATTATACCATCGGAAACGGGGCCTGTCCACACAGGCCCCATTTTTTTGCGTTTATGTGGAAAGGCGGTTGACAACCAGGATTTCTTTTGGTATGATTCTGATACAGGAAGTAAGTCGGTTGGCCGACTTATAAAGGCGAAAGGAAGCATGGCAATGGATCTGCGAAGCATCAACAGGCGGTTGTCCGCGCGGTTTGGGGGGGCGGTGCGCGCCTCCTTCTCAAAGGGGTGCGTGGTGCTGGCGGGGCGGCTGGATACCTGGGCCGAGACGGTGGAGGCGTGCCAGATGGCGGCAAAGAAAAACAGCGCCGTCCATGTGGTCAATGACATTGTCTGCGCCGAGGTCCAGGCCAGCCCCCAGTCCATGCGCCTGCCCTCCCTCCGGGACGGCGCCCTGGAGGGGCGGCGGCCCGACGTGCTCATCATCGGCGGGGGCATCTCCGGGGCGTCCATCGCCCGGGAGCTGTCCAAGTGGAAGCTGGATATCCTGCTGGTGGAGAAGGAGGCGGACCTGGCCCTTCAGGCGTCGGGACGGAACGACGGGGAGGTGCATCCGGGGGTGGATCTCTCCAAGGGGTCCAAAAAGCATTTCTACATTCGGAAGGGCAACGCCATGTACGACCAGGTGTGCCGGGAGCTGGACGTGCCCTTCCGGCGGGTGGGGCAGTACGTCTGCTTCGACAAGGGCTGGCTGAGGCCCTTCATCGCCCTGTACTGCCTCTGGCGCAGAAAGCACGACGGGATCGAGGACACCCGGATTATCTCCGGCGCGGAGCTGAAACGCCGGGAGCCCAATCTGAACCGGGACTTCAAATTTGCCGTGTCCAACCCCTCCTCCGGCTGCGTGTGCCCCTATGGCCTCACCATCGCCTACGGGGAAAACGCGGTGCAAAACGGCGCTCAGGTGTCGCTGAACACGGCGGTGCTGTCCATGGAGGTGGAGGACGGCGAGATCAAAAGCGTACATACCAACCGGGGGACGGTCTATCCGGCGCTGGTCATCAACGCCGCCGGCGTCTTCGCCGAGGACGTGGCCCAAATGGCGGGGGACCGCTTCTTCTCCATCCATCCCCGCCGCGGGACCAACTCCATCCTGGACAAAAAGGCGGGGGCGCGGTTCTCCTCCATCGCCTCCGTGATGGAGCGGGCCCGCTCCAGGGGGCACTCCAAAGGCGGCGGCGTTTTGCACACGGTCCACGGCAACCTGCTGGCGGGCCCCGACGCGGTGGAGACCTTTGAAAAGGAGAATGTGGCCACCCGCCCCCAGAGCATCGACACCGTATTCGCCAAGCAGGAAAAGACCATGCCCGCCCTGAACCGGGGGGATATCATTACCTATTTCACCGGGGTGCGGGCCCCCACCTTCGAGGAGGACTTCATCATCGAGATGGGGCGCAGCACAAAAAATATCATCCACTGCGCCGGCATCCAGTCCCCCGGCCTGACCACCGCCCCGGCGGTGGCGCTGGACATCGAAAAGATGGCGGTGGAGGAGCTGCGGAAAAAGAAAACGGTAGAACCCAACGAGAGCTATTCCCCCATCCGCCATGGCATACCCGTCCTGCGGGAGATGCCCGACGAGGAGCGGGCGGAGCTGATCCGGAAAAACCCGGACTACGGCGTCATCGTGTGCCGCTGCGAGGAGGTCAGCCGCGGGGAAATCCTGGACGCGCTGCGCTCCCCCATCTGCGTGCCCACGGTGGACGGGGTGAAGAAGCGGGTGCGGCCGGGGATGGGCCGGTGCCAGGGGGGCTTCTGCTCCCCGCTGGTGGCCCAGATCATCGCGGAATTTTTAAACGTCCCGCTGGACCAGGTGAAAAAATCCGCCCCGGAGGCCAACATCACCTTCGGGCGGACCAAGTGAGGAGGGGACGGCTATGCGCACATACGATGTGACCGTCATCGGCGGCGGCCCGGCGGGGCTGGCGGCGGCGCTGTCCGCCCGGGAAAACGGCGCGAAAACCCTGCTCATCGAGCGGGAGGCCCGGCTTGGGGGCATTTTGAAGCAGTGCATCCACGACGGCTTCGGCCTGGTGCGGTTCCAGGAGAAGCTCACCGGGCCGGAGTACGCCCAGCGGTTCATTGAGCGGCTGCGCGGGACGGATATCGACACGTCCACCCTCACCTTCGTCACCCGGCTGGAGCGGACGCAGGCGGGATTTGCCGTCACCGTGGTGAACCGGGACGGGGTGGAGACCATCCAGACCCGCACCCTGGTGCTGGCCACCGGCTGCCGGGAGCGGACCGCCAAGCAGGTGTCCATCCACGGCACCCGCCCCGCCGGGGTGTTTACCGCCGGCACGGCCCAGCACTTCACCAACCTGCTGGGCCAGCTCCCCACCCGCCGGTGCGTCATCCTGGGCAGCGGGGACATCGGCCTCATCATGGCCCGCCGCCTGACCCTGGAGGGAGCCAAGGTGCTGGGGGTGTACGAGGCCAAGCCCACCCCCTCCGGGTTGACCCGGAATATCCACCAGTGCCTCCACGATTACGATATCCCCCTCTACCTGTCCCATACGGTGACCCGGGTGCTGGGGGAGGACCGCCTCACGGCGGTGGAGGTGGCTCAGGTGGACGATAAAATGCGGCCCATCCCCGGCACCGAGGAGACTGTAGAGTGCGACGGGCTGATTCTGTCGGTGGGCCTGATTCCGGAAAACGAGCTGGCCCAGTCCCTGGGCGCGGAGCTGGACCCCAAGACCAAGGGGCCGGTGTGCGACGGCCAGCTGATGACCAGCGTGGACGGGGTGTTCTCCTGCGGCAACGCCCTGCACGTCAACGACCTGGTGGACTACGTGTCGGAGAGCGGAGAGCTGGCCGGGCGCGCCGCCGCCCGCTACGCCGCCGCGCCCCGGCGGGAGGTGGAGCTCCGCGCCTCCCCGGCGCTGCTCTGCGCCGTCCCCCAGCGGCTGGACCTGAACCGGGACAACAGCAAAACCACCCTCTACTTCCGAAGCCGGGAGGTGCTGGGCCCGTGCGCGCTCCACCTGCGCCTCAACGGAGAGGCCGTTTTCTCCAAGCGCTATCTCTTCCTGCGGCCTCCGGAGATGGAGCGCCTGGACTTGGATTTCTCCCAGTTTGAGCTGGACGAGGGCTCCAAACTGGAACTGGATATCGAGGTGATGGGTCATGAGTGAGCTGGTGTGCATCGTATGTCCCCGGGGCTGCACCCTCAAGGTGGAGCGGGAGGGCGATACCTTCCATGTGACGGGCAACGGCTGCAAACGGGGAGAGGCCTTTGCCGTCTCCGAGCAGACCGCCCCCATGCGCACGCTGTGCACCACGGTGCGCACGGTGTTCCCTGGCGTGCCGGTGCTGCCGGTCAAGCTGTCGGCGGAGATCCCCAGGGACCAGATTTTCCCCGTGATGGAGGCCGTCAACGCCGTGACATTGGAAAAGCCCGTGGCCATGGGCGGCGTCATCCTGGAAAACGTGCTGGGGCTGGGGGCGGACGTGGTGGCCGCCAGCGGCCTGCTCGCAGAATAGGAGGGGCGTATGGACAGTCCGCTGATCCTCACCTTCGACGTGGGAACTCAGAGCACGCGCTGCCTGCTGGTCCGGCCTGACGGCGGATTTGAGGATATCTGCCAGGTCAAGCACGCCCAGCCCTACCGCTCCCAAGCCCCGGGCTGGGCGGAGCAGAGCCCGGACTTCTACTATGAGCGCATCTGCGAGGCCGGGCGGGCTGTCTGCGGTCGGAACCGGGAGGCGCTCAAACGGGTGACCGCCGTGGCCCTCACCACCATCCGGGACACCGTGCTGTGCCTGGACCGGGACAACAAGCCCCTGCGGGACATCATTTTGTGGCTGGATAAGCGGCAGGCGGAGTTTGACGATCCGATCCCCCTTTATAACAAGCTGATGTTCCGGGCGGCGGGCATGTCCGGCGCTGTGGAAAATATCTACCGGGCCTCCGCCTGCAACTGGATCGCCCAGCGCCAGCCGGAGCTGTGGGCCCGGACGGCGAAATTTGTTATGCTGCCCACCTACTTAAACTACAAAATAACCGGGGTGCTGGCGGACTCCGCCGCCAACATGATCGGCCACATGCCCTTCGACTACAAAAGGCGGCGCTGGCAGGGCCGCTCCGCCCTCACCCGCTGCATCTACAGCATTCCCCAGGAAAAGCTGTGCGACCTGGTCCCGGCGGGGCAGACCATCGGCCGCACCACGGGGGAGTTTGCCGCCATCTCCGGCGTGCCGGAGGGGCTGCCCCTCATCGCCACCGGCTCGGACAAGGGGTGCGAAACCCTGGGCCTGTCGGTGGTCCAGTCCCACAAGGCGGCCGTCTCCCTGGGCACCACCGCCACCATTCAGCTGGCGCTGGAGCGCTATGTGGAGCCCCAGCCCTTCATGCCCGCCTACCCGGCGGTGCCCAACCACCTGTATAACCCGGAGATTGAGCTGTACCGCGGCTTCTGGCTGGTGTCCTGGTTTTTGAAGGAGTTCTGCGCCAAGGACCTGGCCCAGGCGGAGGCGCTGGGCTGCCCGCCGGAGGAGCTGCTGGACCGATACATCGCGGACATACCGCCGGGGTGCGGGGGGCTTCTCCTCCAGCCCTACTGGACGCCGGGGATCACCACCCCCGCCGCCCGGGGGGCCATCGTGGGCCTCACCGACCACCACACCCGCTACCACCTCTACCGGGCCATTCTGGAGGGCATCGGCTTTGAGCTCTATCACTCGCTGAAGCAGATGGAAAAGCGGGCCGGGATCCGGGTGGAGGAGATCTACGTGGGCGGGGGCGGCGCCCGCAGCAACGTGGCCTGTCAGATTTTGTCGAACATGTTCGGCCTGCCCGTCAAGCGCACCCAGACCCACGAGGTCAGCGCCGTGGGGGCGGCCATGGCGGCCTTTTTGGCCCAGGGGGTCTTTCACGACTATGACGAGGCCATCCGCGCCATGGTCCACGAGGGGGACGTGTTCCGTCCCGACCCCGACGGACACAAGATTTACGCGCAGCTGTACAGCGGCGTCTACGCCCGGCTGTATCCCCGGCTGGAGCCGCTGTACCGCAGAATTTCTCAAATTATGAAAAGGAGCGATGCGCTGTGAGCAGCAAACCCTACAAAGGCTTTCGGCCCAATTGGCTGGAGACCCCCGCGCCGGAGGGGAGCTACCGCTCCATTTTCCGCTGGGGCGACCCCAAGTTCTTCAAGCACCCCAAGGAGTCCCTCTACAAGCTGATGAAGGAATCCTTCCAGATGACGGACGACGACTTCCGGGACTACACCGACGACATTGGCTTCGATCCGGTGGACCTGTCCGATTACCCCTCCCAAATCGCCCCGGAGCACGTGGCGGCGCTGAAAAAGATCGTGGGGGAGGAGTTCGTCACCACCGAGGACTACCCCCGGCTGTCGGTGGCCTACGGCTGCACCGGCTACGACCTGCTGCGGCTGCGCCACAAGCAGATCGAGAACCTCCCCGACGTGGTGGTTTACCCGGACACGGCGGAGCAGGTGGAGCGGCTGGTGGAATACGCCGCCGGGCACAAGATTCCCCTGTACGTCTACGGCGGCGGCAGCAGCGTTACCCGGGGAGTGGAGTGTGTGAAGGGCGGCATCTCCCTGGATATGCGCAAGCGGTTCAACAAGGTGCTCAGCTTCAACGAGACGGACCAGACCATCACCGTCCAGGCGGGCATATCCGGGCCGGACCTGGAGAAGGCTCTCCAGGACGCGCCCCAGCGCTTCGGGGCCAAGCGGGCCTACACCTGCGGCCACTTCCCCCAGTCCTTTGAGTACAGCAGCGTGGGCGGCTGGGTGGTCACCCGGGGGGCCGGGCAGAACAGCACCTACTACGGCACCATTGAGGACATCGTGCTGGCCCAGAAGTACGCCACCCCCATCGGCCGGATCGTCACCAGCCCCTACCCCCGGGAGGCCACCGGCCCCAGCATGAAGCAGATCATGCTGGGCTCGGAGGGCACCTTCGGCGTGCTCACCGAGGTGACGCTGAAGGTATTCCGCTGGATGCCGGAGAACCGCAAGCGCTTCTCCTACATGTTCAAAAATTGGGAAATCGCCATGGCCGCCGCCCGGGAGATGATGCAGTGCGAGTGCGGGCACTCCTCTGTGTTCCGCCTGTCCGACCCGGAGGAAACCCACCTGATGCTCCGCCTCTACAACGTGGACGACACCCCCCTGGCCCCGCTGCTGGACAAGTTCGGCTACCAGGACATGGAGCGGTGCATGTTCCTGGGCTTCACCGACGGGGAGAAGGGCTTCTCCAAAAACGTAGCCAGAAACATCGGCCGCATCGCCCGGAAGTACGGGGCCATGCCCATGACGGGCTACGTCACCCGGAGCTGGGAGAAGGGCCGCTTCAACGACCCCTACCTCCGGGACACTTTGATGGATTTCAGCGTCATCACCGACACCCTGGAGTGCACCGTGAACTGGTCCAACATGGCCCAGGTGCACCGGGACGTGCGGGCGGTGTGCCACGCCCTGCCCAACACGGTGGTCACCACTCACATGTCCCACTGCTACCCCCAGGGGGCCAACCTGTACTTCATCTTTATCACAAAGATGAACGACGCGGCGGAGTTCAAGCGCTACCACACCACCATTCTGGACGCCATCCAGCGCTCCGGCGCGGCCATCAGCCACCACCACGGCATCGGCAAGATGTTCGCCCCCTGGCTGGAGGGTTATATCGGCGAAAAGGAGTACGGCGTATTCAAGGTGCTGAAAAACTACTTTGATCCCGGCTATACAATGAACCCGGGGGGCACCCTGGGGCTGGACCTCCCCCAGGACGAGAAAAAGTTCCTGAACACCCGCAGCGATTACCGCTGAAGCGCGGGGGGAAGGACCCTGGAGGAGAAAAACCGCGGCCTCCCGTCCGTCGGAAAGAGAACGGCGGCAGCGCTTCAGCGCTGCCGCCGTTCAGATGTAAGCCGCGGTTTTCCGAGAGAGCCCCACTTCCGCTCCGGGGGGGGCGGCGCGATCCGCGGGCGCGCCGGCGGACCGCCGGGCGTCTATTCCCGGGCGGACTCCGCCTGATATTCCGTGGGCGTCATCTTCATGTACCGTTTGAACACTTTGGCAAAGTAATAGGCGTTATCGTAGCCCAGCATATGGGACACCTCGTATACCATATGCTTTCCGCCCTGGAGCAGGGTACAGGCGTATTTTACCTTGGTGGCGTTGACGTAGTCCATAAAGTTTTGCCCCAGCTGGCGCTTAAACAGGCTGGAGAGGTAGTTGGGCGTGATGCCGACTGCGGCGGCCACGTCCTGCACCAGCACCCGTTCCAGGATGTGGGAATCCACATAGCGCTTGGCGGCGGCCACGTAGTCCGTCTTGCCCATGGACTGGGACCAGCACAGAAAGGGCCGGGGGGAGAGGGCGTACTCCCGCCTGAGCAGCTCCGCCTGGACGCGCAGGTCTATCAGCCCATGCCCGGACAGCACCCCCGTGGCCAGCACGCTCAGCCGCATCTGGGAGATGTCCCGAAAGGCGGCGGCCAGCCGGGCCTGGAATTGGGCGATGAGTTTGGCGTCCTCCAGCCCCCAGAGGAAAAACACCGCCGTGCCGCTGCCCGGCTCGGGGGGCAGAAGGGTGAAGCCGGGCCCCCCCTGGAACACCTTCTGCGCCACGTCCAGGGCCAGATTCCGGTGAAAGCTGAACAGGCGCTGCCGCTCTTCCCGGGTGAAGGAGCCGATGTTGGGGATAGCGGAGGGGTCCATCACCAGCAGGGCGGCGGCGCAGCGGCTGCCCGCCCCAAGCCCCTCCAGGGCGGCGATGGCCCGCTCCGCCTCGCATCCGCCCTCGGGGGAGAGCAGGACGGCGGCATGGTGGGCGGCGGCCTCCGCCGGGGCGCCGCTGTGCCGGGGGAGAGGGGAGGCGCAGAGCCTGCGGCGTTTTTCACACTCGTCGATTGCCAGGCGGAGGGAGTGGGCCAGCTTTTCCTCATCCAGGTCGATTTTCAGCAGGTAGTCCACTGCACGGCCCCGCAGGGACTGCTGGGCCATGTGGAAGTCCTGGTGGTTTGTGAGCATGATAAATACAACCTCCGGATATCGCTGGGCACAGGCCTCCAGCAGCTCCAGGCCGGTGAGCCGGGGCATTTTGATGTCGCAGATCACAATGGCCGGGCGGCGGACGGGCAGCAGCTCCAGGGCCTGCTGCCCGTCCCGGGCGGTGCCGCAAACGGTGCAGCCAAGCCGCTCCCAGTCCAGCATGGATTGCAGGCCGGACAGAATGATGGGTTCATCGTCGGCCAATAGGACGCGGTACATAAGCAGCCTCCTATTCTATCAGGTCTCCTTACTGACGCGGACATAAATTTTGGTGTATTCCCCCGCCCTGCTCTCCACGCTCAGCCCTGCCCGCTTGCCGTAGGCCAGCTTCAGCCGCCGGTTCACATTGCCCAGGCCGATGCCGGTCATGGAGGATTGGTCCGGCTTATCCCCGGGCTGGAGCGCGGCGCGGGCCTGATCTTCGGTCATGCCCACGCCGTTATCGGTGATGGTGAGCACCAGCAGGTCCTCCTCCTCAAAGGCGTCCACCGTAATGGTCCCGAAAGAACCCTTGGGGACTACGCCGTGGAAGATGGCGTTTTCCACCAGGGGCTGCAGGGTGAATTTGATGAGCTTGTATTGGCGCAGCTCCTGGGGTACGCTGCAGATATACTCAAAGGCCCCCATGTAGCGGATGGACTGGATGCTGATATAGTCGTCCAGCAGGGCCAGCTCCTCCGCCAGGGTGATCTTGTCCGACACCCCCTTGCTGATGTTGCGCAGCAGGTTCACCAGGCTCTTTACCATCTTCTCAATGCCGGTGTTTTTCTGCACCACCGCCATCCAGTGCACGGAGTTCAGCGTGTTGTAGAGAAAATGGGGGTTTACCTGGGACTGGAGAAGGTCCATCTCGATTTTGGCCCGCTCATCGTGCAGAGCGATGGTTTCGGACAAAAGCTGCCGGAAGCCGAGCCCCAGCTCGTTGAGCCGGGCGCCGATCTCCCCCATTTCGCTGCGGGGCTTTTCCAGCTCCGGGTCAAAGGAGTAGTCGTTCATGGCGATGCGGTTGATCTTCTCCGTAATGCGGCGGATGGGGGTGGTGATGTAGTGGGTGAGAAGGCTGAGCACAAAGACGGCGATGAGCACGATCATCAAAATGACCGTCACTGCGGAAAACAGGATGTCGTGGTTGTCGGCCTGGAGCTGGGTCTGGTTGATGCAGCTGCACAGCGCCAGCCCCTTGACATGCAGGGGGTGGACCTGGAGGGAGTAGGACGTGCCGCCGTACTGGAATTCGCCGCCCTGCCCGGCGGCGGGGGGCAGCGATTCCACCAGCGGGGCGGCCCCCGGCGTGGTGAGGCGGTCCCCGGCCGCCGTCCGGACAAAAAAGAGGTTCAGGTCATTGTAGGGGGCCAGCACATCGACGATGACATTGGGGCTCAGCTCAATGTAGACATAGCCCAGCCGGTTGGAGGCATAGCCGTACACGGGGGAAAACAGGGCGAAGCAGTCCGACCGGTGGAGGTTCAGGGAGGGGTACAGCCGGTGAAAGCCGGAGGGTTCCTCCTCCTTCCAGGCCCGGAACTGCTCCGAGTCCAGCAGGTTGGCCAGGTCCCGCAGGCCGCCGTCGTAGGCGGTGACGGCGGTGACATACACCCCTTCCTCGTTGAAAACCACCAGGCGGTTGATGTAGCTGTCGATGGGGGAGGTGCGCAGGTAGACATTGATGGCGTTCTGGGCGCTGAGGGCGGCGGCCACCGCCCTGGGAGTGCCGGGGGCCTGATTCAGGGCGTTGGTCACCCGCCCGGAGCTGCTGCAATAGGACTGGAGGGTCTGCACCTGCGCCAGGCAGTCGTCCAGCCGGGCGGCGATGGTGCCGGCGTTGAGCTGGTCGATCTGGGCGATTTTGTCGGAGATAATCCGCTGCATGGATTGGTAGAGATACAGGCTGCTTCCCAGCCCCACGGCCACCACGCACAGCACCGTGCACAGGATAATTTTGGAGCGGATTCCCCAATAGCGCTTTTTCTCCACGCACCCCTGCCCCCCGCTGTTTTTAGAAAAAGTATACCGCATTTCCCCGGCCGGCGCAATCCAAATTTGTAGAATAATACAACTTTCGAGAATTTTTCAGCCCGCTGAGGGACAGTCGAAAAGTTTTTTAATCATTTTCTGTAGTTTTGGCCTTTTACAACCCGGACCGCCATGAGTTACAATACGTCCATAGGAAACCCTGGCACAAAACTACATAGTTTAGGAGTGGATATGATGAAAAAACTTCTGTCCCTAGTCTTGGCGGGCGCTATGTGCCTGAGCCTGCTGGCCGGCTGCACCACCGGCGGCACCCCCGATCCCACCGGCACCCCCGCTCCCCCGGCCACCAATCCGCCGGCCGAGCAGAGCGAGACCCCCAACGAGCCCGCCGAGCTCACCGGCACCCTGAAGGTGTCCCTGTGGGATCTGGCGGCCGACCCCATTTTCGCCTCCGTCATCAAGGCTTTTGAGAATGCCAACCCCGGCGTCACGGTGGAGCCCATCGACATTCCCTCCGCGGACTACGGCACCAAGCTGTCCGTCATGCTCAACGGCGGCAGCGACGTGGACGTGTTCTGGGTGAAGGACGCCAACACCATCTACCCCATCGCCAAGCGGGGCCAGATGGCCGACCTGAGCAGTTACATCGCCCGGGACAGCCTGGATCTGGGCATTTACAACGGCCTGGCCGAGAACTTCAACATCGATGGCAAGCAGGTCGGCATCCCCTTCCGCACCGACTACTACATCCTGTTCTACAACAAGGACATCTTTGACGCCGCCGGCGTGGAGTACCCCTCCAACGACATGACCTGGGCCGAGTTCGAGGAGCTGGCCAAGAAGGTGACCATGGGCGAGGGCGTAGACAAGAAGTACGGCGCCTACTTCCACACCTGGCAGGCCTGCGTTGAGAACTGGGCCGTCCAGGACGGGCAGCACACCATCATGGACACCGACTACAGCTTCTTCAAGCCCTACTACGAGATGGTCCTGCGGATGCAGAACGATGACAAGACCTGCATGGATTACGGCACCGTGAAGACGGCGAACCTCCACTACAGCGGCGTGTTCTCCGATGGCTCCGTGGCCATGATGCCCATGGGCACCTGGTTCTCTGCCACCATGATCGACAAGATCAACAAGGGCGAGAGCTCTGTCAACTGGGGCATCGCCACCCTGCCCCATCCCGACAATGTAGAGGCCGGCTACACCGTGGGCGCCACCACCCCTATCTGCATTAACGAGGCCAGCCCCAACAAGGATCTGGCCTGGGAGTTCGTGAAGTTCGTGTGCGGCCCCGAGGGGGCGGCCACAGTGGCCGGCCTGGGCGGCGTGCCCGCCCTGCTGGACGACGCCACCCTGAAGGTGATCTCCAGTGTGGACGGCTATCCCGAGGGCGCGCTGGAGGCCCTCCAGGTGAAGAACATCGCCCTGGACCGCCCCATCGCCGACAAGGTGTCCGAGATCGATCAGATGCTGGGTGAGCAGCACAGCCTCATCATGCTGGGCGAAAGCGACCTCGACACCGTTCTGGCCGATATGGCCGAGCAGTCCAAGTCCATTCAGGGCTGATTTAAACCGGCTCGCAGCGAGAAGGGGCAGGACCCTGGTCCTGTCCCTTCCTCCGCATCCAAAGAATAGGAGGAGAAACCTATGGCGGTCAAGGAAAAGACGGAGCGAAAGGCCCGGCCCTCCCGCAAGGGCGGCATGACACTGAGGCAGCGCCGGACGCTGGTGGGCCTTTCCTTCATTACCCCCAACTTCATCGGCTTTTTTGTGCTCAACCTTATCCCGATCCTGTTTGCCCTGCTGCTGTGCTTCAACCGGTGGGACGGCTTCAACCCCATGGAGTTTGTGGGGCTGGACAACTTCAGGTACATTTTTACCCACAAGGTGTTCCAGCAGGCGGTCGTCAAGACCGTTATTTTCACCGTGTGCTCCGTGGTCATCACCATGCTGCTCTCCCTGGGGCTGGCGGTGCTCATCAATCAGAAGCTCAAGGGTATCGGCATCTTCCGCACCGCCATCTTTTTCCCCTACGTGGCCTCGGTGGTGGCGGTGGCCGCGGTATGGCAGATGCTGTTTCAAAAGGATATGGGCCTCATCAATGAGATCCTCCGGGTCCTGGGCGTGTCTGACCCTCCCGGCTGGTTTGCCTCCACCAAGTGGGCCCTGCCTGGGGTGATCATCGTGAACATCTGGAAGAACATGGGGTATTACATGATCATCTACCTGGCGGCCCTTCAGGATATCCCCACCTCCCTGGTGGAGGCGGGGATGATCGACGGGGCCACCGCGTGGCAGCGGTTCTGGCGCATCAAATGGCCCCTGCTGCGCAACGCCACCTTCTTTGTGGTCATGATGCTGACCATCAACAGCTTCAAGTCCTTTGACCTGATTTACGCCCTCACCGAGGGAGGGCCGGGCACCGCCACCACCCTGCTGTCCCAGTATATCTACAACCAGTCCTTTATATCCTGGGACTACGGCCGGGCCAGCGCGGCGGCCATGGTGCTGTTTGCCATCGTGGCGGTGATCACCCTGTTCCAGTTCCGGCTGGAAAAGAAATTCTCCAATGATTGAGGGAGGGGAGCCTTATGCTGAACAAAATACCCGTCTGGAGAAAAGTGCTTTTGTATGTGGTCCTCATCCTCATCTGCCTTGTCACCCTGCTGCCCCTGCTGTGGATGCTCAGCTCGTCTTTGAAGCTGGACAAGGATGTGTTCCGCATCCCCATCGAGTGGATTCCCAGCGACCCGGCCTGGAGCAACTACCAGCGCATCTGGGACCAGGTGCCCATGCTCCGCTTTACCTTTAACACGTTTAAAATCACCATTATCACCACCATCATCCAGGTGTTCACCTGCTCCTTCGCCGCCTACGGCTTCGCCAAGTGCCAGTTCCGGGGCCGGAACCTGCTGTTCCTCATCTACGTGGCCACCATCGCCGTGCCCTGGCAGGTGTACATGCTGCCCCAGTACAGCATGATGAACAACGTGTTCCACATGGTGGACACCCACGCCGTGCTGATCCTGCTCCACTCCTTTGACGCCTTCGGCGTGTTCCTGCTGCGGCAGTTCTGCATGGGCATACCCAACGAGCTGCTGGAGGCCGCCCGCATTGACGGCCTGAGCGAATATGGGGTGTACCGCAAGATCGTCCTGCCCCAGATGGGGCCGTCCATCGCCACCCTGGTGATCTTCACCTTCGTCACCAACTGGAACGACTTCATGGGGCCCATGATCTATCTCAACAGCACGGAGCTGAAAACGGTGCAGCTGGGCATCCGGATGTTCATGGGCCAGTACTCCACCGAATACGGCCTGATTATGGCCGCCAGCGTGGTGTCCCTCATCCCGGTTGTCATTGTGTTCCTCATTTTCCAGAAGCAGTTTGTCCAGGGCATTGCCACCAGCGGCTTGAAGGGGTGAGAGGAATGGCCTGCTTTGACCTGCCGGTCCATAAAAACCCTCTGCGCACCCGGGCGGACGTGGAGCGGGCCCTGCTGCAGCTGCTGGAGCCGGCGAGGGGGCGCTTTACAGAGGGAAACGCCGGGTTGAAGCTGGGCGCCCACGCCGCCCAATACGGGGAGCGCTCCGCCCGGATGGAGGCGTTTTCCCGGATGCTGTGGGGGCTGGCCCCCCTGTGGGCATCCGGGGGAGGGGAGGAGTGGCTTCCCCTGTTCCGGGAGGGGCTGGCAAACGGCGCCGACCCCGCCCATCCGGCCTGCTGGGGAAGGCTGTCCGACTACGACCAGAAGGTGGTGGAGACGGCGGCCATCGCCGCCGCCCTGCTGCTGTGCGGGGAGCGGATGGACTTTACCCCGCGGGAGGCCCAAAACCTCCACAGCTGGCTGGCGGGGGCGGACGGGCTTAATCTGCCCCAGAACAACTGGCTGTTTTTCCGGGTGCTTATCCAGACGGCCTTCCGGCACATGGGCTGGGCGTGGAACGAGAGGCAGCTGGCGGAGGACCTGGCCAAGCTGGACGGCTGGTATCTGGGCGGGGGCTGGTACTGCGACGGCGAACCCAGCCAGATGGACTACTATATCCCCTTCGGGATGCACTACTACGGCCTGATCTGCGCCTGGGCGATGGAACGGGACGACCCGGAGCGCAGCCGCGTGTTCAAGGAGCGGGCGGCGGAATTTGCCGGGGACTTCCTGTACTGGTTTGAGGACGGCGGACGGGCGGTGCCCTTCGGCCGCAGCCAGACCTACCGCTTTGCCCAGGGGGCGTTCTTCTCCGCCCTGGCCCTGGCGGGGGTGGAGGCGGTCCCCTGGGGCGTGATGAAGTCCCGGGTGCTGGGCAATCTCCGGGACTGGCTGTCCCAGCCCATTTTTGACTCCGGCGGACTTTTGACCGTGGGGTACGGCTATCCCAACCTGTTTATGAGCGAGCAATACAACGCGCCCGGCTCTCCTTACTGGGCGCTGAAGGCGTTTTTGTGCCTGGCCCTGCCGGAGGACCATCCGTTCTGGAGGGCGGAGGAGGCCGTCCCTGCGCTGGAGCCCCTCCATGCCATCCCGCCCGCCCGGATGCTGGCGGCGCGGGACGAGACCCAGGTGCAGCTCTTCCCCGCCGGACAGCACTGCGTGAACGAGCTGGGGCGCTGCGCGGCCAAGTATGAAAAGCTGGTGTACTCCAGCCGGTTTGGCTTCTCCGTCCCCAGGGGGGACTCCCTGGAGGAGGGGGCCTTCGACTGCTGCCTGGCGGTGTCCGAGGCAGGGCAGAACCGCTGGCGGATGCAGCGGGGATTTGAGGACTTCCGGCTGGAGAAAGACCGGTACTGGCGGAAATTCTCCCCCCTGCCCGGGGTGACGGTGGAGGTGACGGTGACCCCGGACTTCCCCGCCCACCGGCGGGAGTACGTCATCACCACCGACCGGCCCATCGACGTGGCGGACGGCGGCTTTGCCATTCCCGCCGAGGACGGGGACGGCAGGCCGCTCAGCCCCGGCATGGTGGAGTGGGAGGCCCGCGGCGTGGCGGTCCGCGCCCCCTGGGGGACCAGCGCCATCCGCTGCCTGTCCGGCGCGGGGGAGCCGGTGCTGGTGAAGGCGTGGCCCAACACCAACCTGCTCCATCCCCTCACCCGCATTCCCACCGTCCGGCTGTCCCTTCCGCCGGGAGTCCATCGGTTTGCCACCCTGGTGACGGGGGCGGTGCCCGGGGGCTGAGCGCCGCGGGGAGACAGGCGGACGGCCAATACAACGAACAGCCGCTGATCAACTCCCGGTGCGCGGATTTGATCAGCGGTTCCATGGTCAAACAAGAAGGAGGCTTATGTTATGGACGAAGGAAGGGCGGGCTGCTCCAACCGGGAATGGCTGGACGGCGTGTACGGCAGGCTGCTGGCCAAAATGAAGGCGGAGTGCGCCCGCGTGGGGACCAACATCCCGTATACCACCGGCGAGGACGGGAGGTATCACGACATCACCGAGACGCCTTATGGGAGGACGCCGGACGGCAAGCCGTACCTGGGCAACTGGACCAACGGCTTCTGGCCGGGGATGCTGTGGCATATGTACCACGCCACCGGCGACGAGGCGTACAAGGCCGCCGCCGTGGGGGTGGAGGAACGGCTGGAGGCTGTGCTGGACGACCCGGAGTCGGTGGGCCACGACCTGGGATTTATGTTCCTCCAGTCCTCCGTGGCCAATTACCGTCAGACCGGGAACGGGGAGGCAAGGCGGCGGGGGCTGCTGGCCGCGGCGGAGCTGGCCGCCCGATACAATATTGATGGGAAATTCATCCGCGCCTGGCCCGGCCCCCGGGACAGCGAACAGGGGAAACGGATGGGCGGGGGCGACATCCGGGGCTGGATGATCATCGACAGCATGATGAACCTGCCCCTGCTGTACTGGGCGTCCGAGGAGCTGGACGATCCCCGCTTTGCCAAAATCGCCGTCAGCCACGCCAGGACCGCCCGGCAGCACATCGTCCGCCCCGACGGCAGCTGCAACCACATCGTGGCCTTTGACCCAGATACCGGCGAGTATCTCAACAACCCCGGCGGGCAGGGCTTCGGGCAGGGCTCGTCCTGGAGCCGGGGCCAGTCCTGGGCGGTGTACGGCTTTGCCCTGAGCTACCGTCACACCAAGGACCCCGCTTTCCTGGACGCCGCCAAGCAGTGCGCCCACTACTGCATCGCCAACATGGCCGTCGCGGACTGGCTGCCCCTGGTGGATTACCGCCAGCCCGCCCAGCCGCTGAAGTACGATTCCACCGCCGGCATGATCACCGCCTGCGGCCTGCTGGAGATCGCTGGGCATGTGGAGGAGAACGAGGCCCGGTTTTACACGGAGGCGGCCTATCGTATTCTTCGGGCCTGCGAAGCCAAGTTCGCCAACTGGGACCCGGAGCAGGACTCCATTATGACGGGAGGCACCTATTTCTATCACGACCCGGACGGCACAAACACCGAGGTGCCGATCATTTACGCCGACTATTTTTTGATTGAGGCCATCCTGCGCCTGAAAGGGGAAGACCTGTTCCAGTGGTGATCCCGGCGGCGGACGGCCTTGCGCCCGGCCCGTCCCCGCGGCGGCCCGCGCGGCGGGGGAGCCGCGCCCGTCTTGCCCGCGGGGACGGGCAGCGTTAAAAGGAGGAAATATGATGAAAATCGCACTTATCAACGAAAACAGCCAGGCGGCCAAAAACGGCGTCATCCTGGCGGCGCTGAAAAAAGTGGTGGAGCCCATGGGCCACACGGTGGACAACTACGGGATGTACGCCCCGGACGATGCGGCCCAGCTTACCTACGTCCAGTGCGGCATTCTGGGGGCGCTGCTGCTGAACAGCGGTGCGGCGGACTTTGTGGTCACCGGCTGCGGCACCGGGGAGGGGGCCATGCTGGCCATGAACAGCTTCCCCGGCGTGATCTGCGGCCATGTGGAGGACCCGGTGGACGCCTACACCTTTGCCCACGTGAACGACGGCAACGCCGTGGCCATGCCCTTCGCAAAGGGGTTTGGCTGGGGCGGCGAGCTGAATCTGGAATATGTTTTTGAGAAGCTGTTCGGCTTCGGCCACGGCCAGGGATATCCCCCGGAGCGGGTGGAGCCCGAGATGCGCAACAAGCGGATTCTGGACGAGGTGCGGGCCAGGACGCTGCGGCCCCTTGTGGACGGGCTGAGGGAGCTGGATCAGGAGCTGGTCAAGGGCGCCGTCGCGGGGGCCCGCTTCCGGGAGCTGTTCTTTGCCGGCTGCAGGGACCAGGCCATCGCGGATTACGTCAGGGAACTGCTATAAAAATGCTCAAAATTCCCGATATCAGGTGATACCGGGAATTTTGAGCGTCTTCAAGGAGATGAGGATATGGCAAATTTGAGCATCGCCGTGCTGAACGGCCGGGGCGAATCCCAGTGCCGCGGGGAGGGCAAAAATGAACTTGTAATGGTGTGGCAGGGCCGGTACAGGCCGGGGGACAGGCTGGTGTTTACCACCGATGAGGTGCCCGGGTTCTATGTGATCCGGGTGGACGGAGCCATGGAGGAGGCCTATGTGTACCTCACCCGGGAGCGCGTGGAGTATACCGTTCCATTCGACCCGGAGAACCCGCTGAACGCCGAGAGGATTTCCTACCACCCGGGCAGCTTTACCGGGGAGCGGCACTATATCGCCATGCGAAAGGCCAGGGCGCAGGAAAACGGAAACTACCGCAATCTGGCTAAAAACGTGATGGACCAGTATGAGGACGCGGGCTGTTATCCCCACGCCCATGCCAATGTGGCGACCTCCGGCCCCATCGCGCCGCTGTTCGCCGCCCGCAACGCCGTCGATGGGCTGCTGGCCAGTGCCGTCCACTATCCCTGGCCCTACACCTCCTGGGGAATCGACCGGCGGGAGGACGCGGAGATCACCGTGGAGTTCGGCCGCCCGGTGGACATGGAGGAGCTGCGCCTGACCACCCGGGCGGACTTTCCCCATGACAGCTGGTGGGTGCGGGGGACGGTGTCCTTTTCCGATGGAACTTCGGAGGTGGTGGAGCTGGGCAAGAAGGCGGAGCCCCAGCCGTTTTTGATGCGGAAAAAGGGGATCACCTGGCTGAAGGTGGGGCAGCTGATCAAGGCGGACGATCCGTCCCCCTTTCCGGCGCTGACCCAAATTGAGGTGTTCGGACGAAATTCTCAGCGATAAGGGGGGCCGGCCCGGTATCTGCGGCAGAGACGGATAGGAACCGCCGCAAAATTTCGACAAAAAACCCGCAAAGGGCAGCCGCGCTGAACCGGCGCGGCTGTTTTTTGCGGGCGTTTAAGGAACCTCTGATTAAATCGCTTTTGCCGATTTAATCAGAGGTTTTTTTGCATCAGGGCAGGAATTCCATCCGCAATACGCCGTCTACCGGAATCAGCGCCCGGTACAGGGTGTCCGGCCAGCTTTTCCTCAAGTGGGGGTCGTGAATGGGAACGGCCTCCACAACCGGCGCGCCGGCGCCCTCAACGCGGATGGAGCCCGCCGGGGTCTCCAGCACGCCGCCGCGCCAGACGGGCCGCCGGGCAAACATCAGGGACAGCACGGCCTTTTCGCCGCCCTGGTAACGGTCCGTGACCGTCAGGCCCTTTCCGCCGCGCGCCAGCGCCACCTGCCGGGTGTAGGAGAACCCGCCCCCCGGATAGGCCGGGGCCAGCTCCAGCTCAATGCCGGAGACGGTTCCATCCTGGAAGCGTCTTACCCCGGCGGGAGCGTACTGCCTGCCGCTGCCCTGGACGCGCCCGCCGATGGCGGGCAGGTTGTGCCAGTCGGAGCGCATGGTCCAGATGGAGTAGCGCTCCGGGGAGAAGGTCTTGGCGGTGTAGGTCTCCACCCCGATGTCAATAAGCAGGGGCTGCCCATGGCAATAGACAATGAGGCTTCCGGCGTCGCAGTGGCCGTGGCTGACGCCGTTGTGCCCCGCGCGCAGGGAGACGCACCATGTCTCGTCCCGGGCGATCCACAGCCCGGTGCTGGGATAAAACACCTCGGGGGCCGGGGGCGCCGGGACGGCGGGCGCTTCCAGCTCCCGGGCATACAGGGCGTCCAGCAGGCGCTCGAAAAGGCTTTTGCTGTCCGGCAGGTCCCGGGTTTCCCGCCGGGACACATCCGCCGCCGCCAGTTCGCACAGGCCGGGAGCCCGGGTGCGGCGGCCGAAGAGGTACTCCCCCGCCCCCCGCAGCCCCGCCTTGGGCATGCAGTCGGCGTAATTGAGATAGTAGTCCCCCTCTACATGGACGCTGACGATATATGCGGCGATGTTCCGAAGCTTTTCCTCCCGGAACAGGGGGGCAAAATGGCCGGCGGAAACCTGATCCAGCACCTCCAGCGCGCCCCACAGGGTGATCCCCGCATGGTGGTAATACTCCGCGCCCTCCTCGCAGCAGCCGTCCTGGCCATAGCCGTTCAGGAAGCAGTCCAGGCTGTAGGCGGCCTGCTTGACCACCCGGCGCTTCACCTCCTGGCCGTACCCGGAGGTGAACACCGACAGCAGCACATTCTGGGTACACCAGGAGGTCCAGTTGTTCACCGGCTCGTCCCCGCTGCCCATCCACCAAAAGTGTTCGCGGAGGTAGGGGGCGACCACCCGGGAATCCACCTCCCGGAGGATGCGCCGGCACAGCCCCGGGGCCGCCTCATCCAGCTCCGGCCCCAGCAGCGCCCGGATCAGGGACAGGTTGGCCGCCGTTTCACAGGCGAACAGATCGGGTACCGGCCGGGCAGGGTCTGGCAGGGGCAGGGGTGTGGTGTCCCGGATGTAGCTGTTGTGGGCGGGGAGCTGCCAGCCGCTCTCCTCGCAAACGGCCCAGATCCCGTCTATCAGGTCATCCAGAAACCGGCCCTGATGCTCGGCGCACTCCGCCAGGGCCAGGGCGCACAATGCCTGCTGGCGGGGGTGGCATTTTTTCTCATAGCGGGTGCGGTCTCCGGTGCGGGAAAAGGACAGGTAGTCGCCGCAGGTCAGCACGGGCCAGCGGTAGCCCAGGTACTCTTCTCCCCGGCGGATCAGCGCCGTGCGGACCCCGGCCGGCAGGCCGTCCCAGACGGCCCGGGCGCCGGCCCCAGGCAGCTCCAGGTCTTTGAGGTGGTCGGGCAGATTGAGCAAATATTCCTGTATCATGTTCAGCCTCCTGTTAACTGTCCGCCCTATAAAAAGGGGCCGGACCGAATTGCCTGTGCGGGGGAGGCGGGCGTGACGGCATAGCTGCCCCCGGCATTGAAGCCATTATACACGTCAAAGCCGGCGATTGCAATGCTTCCGCGGTCTGGACAGGGGCTGTGGGGCGCGCTGCGGTGGCCGTTTGTT
>CAJUEG010000025.1 GCA_910584835.1 uncultured Oscillospiraceae bacterium
GCGGCGGCCCTGGCCGAAGAGACTGCGGCCCGGCAGAAAGCGGTGGCCGACGAGACCGCGGCCCGGAAAAACGCCGACGCCGCCGAGGCCACAGCCCGGCAGAAGGCCGTCGCCGACGAGATCGCGGCCCGGCAGAAGGCGGTGGCCGACGAAGCCGCCGCCCGGAAAGACGCCGTCGCCGCTGAGACCGCCGCCCGGCAGAAGGCCGTCGCCGACGAAGCCGCCGCCCGAAAAGACGCCGTCGCCGCCGAGACCGCAGCCCGGGAAAAGGCCGTCGCCGCCGAGGCCGCGGCCCGGAAAAGCGCCGTCACCGCCCTGGAGCGCCACAAGTTCGCCTGCGGGACCTACACCGGCAACACACAGACCTATGGCGGGTCCCAAACGATCAAGCTGCCCTTTACCCCGAAAGCCGTGGTCATTCCGACGGCCCGGGCCTTCACGCCGGTGACCGTCATATGCCTGGAGGACAATCCCCTTGATATCATAAAGATTGTCAGCGGCGGCTTTACCGTATACAATATGACTAATGCAAACAGCTCCACCTCCTCTGGATCCGCCAACACTTTAAATGCCAAGTACACCTATCTAGCCTTTGCCTGAACCAAATAGAGAAAGGGCCCCCCGGAAATCCGGGGGGCCCTTCTTGCTGTTGTTCGTGCGGGGTGTGCGGTAAAGTCTACACCAAACGCCCTTTATCAGCTCTGCGTGATGTTGGTGACGTAGATGTCAACCACATTGATGCCGCTGAATACGATGGCCACGTTCACCGCGTAGTAGTTGCCGGAGTTGCCGGCCTTACCCATGGACACGGCGTGATTCAGCGTCTGGATGTCGCTGATGTTGGCGCCGGACGGGAAGATGCTGCTGACGGCGGCGGCGTTATCGCCCAGAGCCAGGGTCACGTTGGAGCCGGTCACCTTGAACACGGTCTTGGAGAGATCAGAGAAGGTGATCTCGGCGGTGGACATGTCGTTGACCACCACGTACTCGTAGGTCGCGCCCACGGCCACGCTCCTGCTGGTATTGGTAATCTTGTCAGCGCGGTAGATGGTCTGACCGTTGATGGTGTCGATCGGGATCAGCTGGTAGAAGTCGCCCAAACCAGCCTGACCGTTGGCGTCACCGCCGGAAACGGTCTCATTGATCCAGTAGTAGCCAGCCTGACCGCCGCTGTACAGCTTGTACTGACGGATGGTGTCAGTGCTGGTGATGCCGGCCAGCCAGGTGTTGGTCGCGGTGTTGCCCGGCTCGGAGAAGAACAGGGACTGAGCGCCGTAGTTCTTCAGGTTGGTGTCGCTCATGATCACGGTGTGGATGGTGGCGTTGTCGCTGGTATCCACGTTGCCGTACATGTCGGCGTTGGTCCGGAAGTACACATTGTCGGCGGCCAAACCGTTGATCTCAGCGTAGCTGCCGTTGCCAACCAGCTCGCTGATGCCGTTGATGATCTTGACGGACAGGTTGGAGGTGCCGGCGCCGGTGACCACGATGAACTTGGTGGCGTTGGTCAGCAGGTAGGCGTTCTGGGCGTCCCAGCTCTCCGTAGCGCCGTAGACGCGGGCGAAGCCGTTGACCACGTCGGTGCTGGTGATCTGCCAAATGCCCGTATTGGGAGTGACGGCGCTGGGGCTGATGGTCTGGGTGCTGTCGTAGCCGACGAACTCACGGCCGTAGGTGCCGCCCACCTCGGGATACCAGTTCATGTTGCCCGCGGCGTCCACCATGAAGCGGGTGTTGGCGCCCTCGGAAATCTCATTGCCGGAGGAGAGGTTGCCCTGGTTCTTGCGGGTGACAGGCGACAGGGTGTAGCCCGTAGCCAGACCGCCGGCAGCGCTGGGATAGAGCGTGGGAACACCAATGTTGCGGTTGAACCGAACAGAGCCATCACCAAGGGTCTCGACGGGCAGCTTAATGGAGGTGATCTGCTTATCCTTCACGATGTTGCCGTCCCAGTCAACGCCATAGGCATAGTAGCCGATGGTGCCGGTGCCCAGGGCGCCCACCTGGTAGTCCATGAAGGTGGTGTACAGGAAGCTGTAGTCGCTGGTGGTGCTCACGCCGATGAAGCGGCCCACCTCGTCCTTATAGAAGGAGTAGGTCACGCCGGCAATGGTCTTGCTGCTGACCAGCTTGGTCACACCATTGATCAGGTGCTCATAAGTATCGGAATTGTAGGGGTTCAGGGAGCCGGTGATGCCGGACAGGTTGATCACGGTGCCGTCGGTCAGGGTCACGGCACTGACATTGAAGCTGCCGTCAGCATTGGCAACGCCCGCCTGCTTGTAGGTGGCGATGGTGCCGGTCATGCTGGGCTCCAGCTTGTCGGTCTGATACATGGCGTGCTTGGGGTCAATGCTGCTGGCGCCAGTGTAGGTGTGGTTGGCAGCAGCATCAGCAGAGAAGGTCTTGGTGGTACCCACGATCTGGTGGGCGGTGACCACGGTGCCCAGAGTCTTGACGGAAGCCGCAGACAGCTGGTCGAACAGGATCATGCCCTTGCCGCCGCCGAACAGCGCATCACCGAACTGGCTGCCGCCGGTGCCCAGGTAAATGTACTCGCCATCCTTAACGGTGGTGTTCACCTGGTTGATGCTGGCCACTTCCTGATTCAGGGCGATGGCCACGTCCAGGCCCTTGCCGCCGTTGGAGATCAGCCGGTACATGTTCACCTTGCTCGGAGCGGTGCCGGTACCCAGCTTAGCGGTGCTGAACTGGCTGTAACGGTCGCTCATGTAAGCAGTGCTGCTCGTGTTGGCGCTGAAGCCGGCGCCCTGAGCGGCGTCCAGCAGGTTCACGGTGCCGCTGCCGTTCGCGTTAAGGATGGCGTTCTCGGCGAACACGACAGTGTCCATGGTGGCCTTATCCACAACCGCGTAGGTAGCATAGCGGGTGTTGAATTTGGCAAGGACTGTGCTGTTGTCGGGATCAGTAATATCCCGGAGGTAGTCCACGGTGGTGGGAGCGGACTTGCCGTTGTACCACGCAGTGACCTTGTGGCCGAAGAGGTCCAGGCCGGTGTTGAAGGCGTATTCTATGGTTACCTTACCTTTGAAACCGGTGGTGGTGTCCGCCCCGTTCTGGGCATAAGCGTAGCTCACATCGGTAAACCACCAGCTGCCGTTGTTATCCCGCTCCACAGTGTAGCCGATCTTGGTGCGGCTCTCGCCGGTGGCCTGGTTGCCCACCACGATACCGGTATCCCAGGTCAGGCCGAAGTTACGCCAGCCCAGGGTGGGGTTCTTGGTGGAGCCGGTCACGCCGCCCTCCATGCCGGTGTCCTGATAGCCGAAGGCCAGGGTGTACTGCACCATGGGCACATAAGCGGCGGTCCGGAACAGCAGGGAGGCCACCACGTCACGGCGGGAGGCCAGGTGCAGGGTGTCGCCGTAGTGGGTGGAGTTCACGTCCTGCAGGATGCCCAGGTTGGTGGCGGTGGAAGCCACTTCCACGCGCCAGGTGCCGCCGGTGAACTCATCGTTCTTGTCGTAACCCACCGCGCGCAGGATCATCGCCAGAACCTCGTAGCCGGTCACGTTGCCGGTGGGGTTGAAGGTGGTGGCAGTGGTGCCCTTGATGATCTTGGCGTTGTGCAGGTAGCCCACATAGCCCGCGTACCAGGCGTCGGGACGCACATCGGTAAAGGGATGCTGGGTGGTGTACAGGTCCTTCTTGGCGTTGCCGGTGTCGCCGGTCACCAGACGGTAGATGATGGCGGCCACTTCCGCGCGGGTGATGTTGCTCGCGGGACGGAAGCTTCCGCTGTCACCCTGGAAGATGCCCATGCCGGTGAGCACTTCCACGGCCTCGCTGAACGCAGGAGTGACGGTGTTTTCGTCATTGTACTGCGTGCCGGCGTGGGCGGCGTTGGCGGTCACCATCAGGGAAAACGCCATAACCATCGCCAGAACCAGCGCGAGGAACTTTTTCAAGTTTCTCATAGGAATTGTTTCCTCCTTTATATATTTGCCGGAATTTCGGAACTTTTCGGCGGAAATGCAGCGGAACAGGATAAACCATCCCGTGTGCCGTCCAGCTTCCTCCCTTCAGGCTGAGGTCATTATAACAACCGTTTTCGGCCAAGTCAATGGGTCAAGCCCAACTGTAACACAACTGTAACAAAGCGTTTTGTTGCCCATGAGGATGCATCCGGGGGGGCTGCTCGGCGCCGGCCGGCTTTTATAATATAATGTATGCGCCGCCGGATCAGCCGTGCCGCCGGGGCAAAACATCCTGTAAAACGTGTGCAAAAAGTTTTTTAATTTTTATAAAATTCAATATTTTTCGTCATCTTTTTGCACGGACGGGATGGTTTATCCTATACGATTCCAGAAATGCTGAAAAGCTCCGAAATTTTGGCAAATATATAAAGGAGGAAACAATTCCTATGAGAAACTTGAAAAAGTTCCTCGCGCTGGTTCTGGCGATGGTTATGGCGTTTTCCCTGATGGTGACCGCCAACGCCGCCCACGCCGGCACGCAGTACAATGACGAAAACACCGTCACTCCTGCGTTCAGCGAGGCCGTGGAAGTGCTCACCGGCATGGGCATCTTCCAGGGTGACAGCGGAAGCTTCCGTCCCGCGAGCAACATCACCCGCGCGGAAGTGGCCGCCATCATCTACCGTCTGGTGACCGGCGACACCGGCACCGACAAGATGGACCTGTACACCACCCGTCATCCCTTCACCGACGTCCGCAGCGACGCCTGGTACGCGGGCTATGTGGGCTACCTGTACAACGCCAAGATCATCAAGGGCACCACTGCCACCACCTTCAATCCCGCCGGCAACGTGACCGGCTATGAGGTTCTGGCGATGATCCTGCGTGCGGTGGGTTACGACAAGAACGACGAGTTCACCGGCCCCACCTGGACCGTGGAGGTCGCCTCCACCGCCACCACCCTTGGCATCCTGCAGGACGTGAACTCCACCCACTACGGCGACACCCTGCACCTGGCTTCCCGCCGTGACGTGGTGGCCTCCCTGCTGTTCCGGACCGCCGCTTATGTGCCCATGGTGCAGTACACCCTGGCCTTCGGCTATCAGGACACCGGCATGAATGGCGGCGTGATCAGCGGCCAGAAGAACCCCACTCTGGGTGAGAAAAACTTCAACCTGGCGTGGACCACCGGCATCGTGGTGGGTAACCAGGCCACCGGCGAGAGCTACACCAAGGTCAGCCAGAGGGTTCTGAACGCCGACCTCGATTACGTGGGCGTGAGCTACCAGTATGAGAGCAAGCAGGACGCCGCCGCTCCCAGCTACGGCACCCTGGTTGATGAGTTCCGGTTCAACACCGGCCTGGACTTCTTCGGCCACCAGGTCAGGGTTTGGTATAACGGCGCCAGCCCCGCCACCAGCCTGTCTTACGACAACGATGGCGATGGCACCGGCGATGTTTCTTACCGCTCCCGGTTCGCCACCTACGCCGTTGTGGACAAGGCCACCATGGTCAAGACCGTGTTTGCCAATGATCCTGACTTTACCGCGAACGGCACCGGTGTCATCACCCTGCTGGACGCCGCTCAGGGCGCCGGCTTCAGCGCCAACGTGCGGTCCACTGCCTACATCAGCGACCGTTACAGCCAGTTCAGCACCGTTAAATACGGTTCGAACGCGGATATCGTGGCCAGCAAGGTGGGCATGTACCGGCTGATCTCCAACAGCGGCACGGGCGTGGACGTGGTCATCTCCCTGAATCAGGAAGTGGCCAACATCAACCAGGTGAACACCACCATCAACGGCGGCGAGTACATCTACCTGGGTACCGGCAACAGCGGGTTCGGCGATGCGCTGGTCGGCGGCGCCAACAAGGGCCTGATCCTGTTCGACCAGCTGTCTGCGGCTTCCGTCAAGACTCTGGGCACCGTGGTCACCGCCAACCAGATCGTGGGCACCACCACCACCTATCACTATACTGGTGATGCTGCTGCCAACCACACCTACGCCAACGCTGCCGGCATTGACCCCAAGTATGCCATGTATCAGACCGACAAGCTGGAGCCCAGCATGACCGGCACCATCGCGACCTATATCCAGCGGAACGTCAATGTGAGCAACGTGACCCTGACTGACGGCACCGTGATCAACCTGTCCGGCATCACCGGCTCTCAGGACCCCTACGCCTTCGACGGCTATGAGCACCTGATCAACGGCGTGACCAAGCTGACCGGCAGCAACACCGCCGCCGGCGTGACCTACTCCTTCTACATGGACGAGGTTGGCCGCTTCATCGGCGTGGGCATCCCCAACGACTACAGCTTCCTGTACACCACCTTCGCTGACTACCAGATCGGCGCTCTGGGCACCGGCACCATCGGCTACTATGCCTACGGCGTTGACTGGGACGGCAACATCGTGAAGGATAAGCAGATCACCTCCATCAGCCTGCCCGTTACCGGCGTCGTCTTTGACCAGGCCTCCGGCAGCCGCGCCACCTATCCCGGCTCTGGCGTGCTGGCCGAGGGCTACAACCTGCTGCCCATCACCATGAAGAACCAGGGCACCGTGGCCACCGTGGGTAACGAGATCCGTCAGGGCGCCAACACCCGCTTCGTGATGAATCCCGCCGGCCACATGAGCTGGTTCAACGAGGGCGGCAAGTACGGCACCCGGTTCGTGGGCTTCGACAGCAGCACGAATATCAGCACCTCTCCCGTCGTTACCGACAGCTACTCCTGGGAGATCACCAGCAGTGACGTGGTCAACGGCTTCAAGCGCGTCTACGGCGCCGTTGCCGGCGGCCAGAACGCTTACCTGCTGACCAACGCCACCAAGTTCATCGTGGTCACCGGCTCCGGCACCGCCGATCTGGCCGTCAAGACCTACAACGGCATTGGCGAGCTGGTTGGCAACGGCAGCAGCGCCGCGATCTCCATCAAGGGCGATCTGACCGGCGACAACGTGTACTTCCTCACCAGCGCTGATCGGTACGGCAATGTCAATACCAGCGACAACGCCACCATCGACACCGTGATCCTGAGCGACACCAACCTGAACAACTACGCCGCCAACTCCCTGTTCTTCGCCGCTCCCGGCGCCACCGCCACCGGCGTGAAGCTGGCCGGCAACGCTGACAGCAACATCAACCAGTACAAGCTGTACAGCAACGGCCAGGTTGGCTACTACTGGGTGAAGGACGACGCTGGCGTGGCCGCCGACGGTACTGCCGTTACCGGCGACTTCTACCAGATGACTCCGATTGACACTGTCAACGGCCAGACCATCTACAGGGCTGTCAAGGTGACCGATGTTCAGAACAACAACGTGGGCGCGACCTATAACTACATCGTGGTTAACGACATGTCCACCGCCCAGATCACCTTCAGCAACCTTCAGGAGCAGGTGTTCAAGGTGACCGGCGCCACCGTGACCGAGGCCTTCGGCACCAACACGCCCGTCATCACCACCAACACCATCGACAGCGTGCTGAAGCTGAACCACGCGGTCTCCATGGGCCAGGGCAACGGCAACTCCGGCGACCTGTACACTGTGTCCGTGGCTATCGTGTACAGCGGCATCAACGTGGTTGACATCTACGTGACCAACATCGCGTAAGAGAAAGCCAGACGACGCCCGCGCAAGCGAAAGTGAAAAGGACCCCCCGGATTTTTCCGGGGGGTCCTTTCCATGCTTTTTTCAGGCGAAGGCGAGATAGGTGTATTGGGTGTTCAGGCGGTTGGCGGAAGAATTGTAGATCGCGGTTGTATTGGGCAGGTGGTACACGGTAAAGCCGCCGGGGACGATTTTTATAACGTTGTAGGGTTTGTCCGTCAGGCATATGGCCACTATTGAGGAGCCGGAGACGAGTGCCGGCAGGACGACCGCCGTCGGGGTGAAGCCCAGCTGGATGGTCTGGGAGCCGCCGGAGGTCTCCGTGTTGCCGGTGTAGGTCCCACAGGCGAACTTGTGGCGCTCCAGGGCGGTGACGGCGCTTTTCCGGGCCGCGGCCTCGTCGGAGATGGCCTTCTGCCGGGCGGCGGTCTCAGCGGCGACAGCGTCTTTCCGGGCGGCGGCTTCGTCGGCAACAGCCTTTGCCCTGGCGGTGGCCTCGGCGGCGTCGGCGTTTTTCCGGGCTGTGGCTTCGTCGGAGACGGCCTTCTGCCGGGCGGCGATCTCGTCGGCCACCGCTTTCTGCCGGGCCGCAGTCTCTTCGGCCAGGGCCGCCGCCCCGTCCGCCAGGGCGGTTTCCACCTTCCGGGCGTTTTGGTTGAGCGGCTCCGGGGAAAACACGTCGTCGGTTTCGATGAGATTGAGCTTGTAGGTCGTTGTCTGCTGCATAATTTTATCCCTCCCGACCGGGAGGGATAACGGGACCGGAGGTGCACGCCCCGGGGCAACGCGGCCAGGCGGATTTTTCCCGGAAACGGGCGGACGACCTGTGTTCGCCTCTTGCTTCACAAGTCCGCCCGCATGGAACGTTCGGCACTCTCCTGCGGACTTTGCGCGAAAA
Organism: uncultured Oscillospiraceae bacterium; assembly: GCA_910584835.1. Lineage (GTDB taxonomy): Bacteria > Bacillota > Clostridia > Oscillospirales > Oscillospiraceae > Enterenecus. The sequence goes on from CAJUEG010000025.1 coordinate 8,451, forward strand.
GTCAACGTTGTACGCCGCCCGATTCCCTATTGAGAATCAGGCGGCATTATGCTATAATGTGGCAAAGCGCAAAGCGAGGAGACGTGAGAAATCATGAAATTAGGCATCGTCGGTCTGCCCAACGTGGGCAAGTCCACCCTGTTCAACGCCATCACCAACGCCGGTGCGGAGAGCGCCAACTACCCCTTCTGCACCATCGACCCCAATGTGGGCACCGTGGCCGTGCCGGACAGCCGGCTGGACTGGCTCAGCGATTTTTATAAGCCGAAGAAGACCACACCCGCCGTGGTGGAATTTGTGGACATTGCGGGCCTGGTGAAGGGAGCGTCCAAGGGCGAGGGCCTGGGGAACAAATTCCTTGCCAATATCCGGGAATGCGCCGCCATTGTCCATGTGGTGCGGTGCTTTGACGACGAAAACGTTATCCATGTGGAGGGCTCCACCGACCCTGTCCGGGACATGGACATCATCGACCTGGAGCTCATCATGGCGGATGTGGAGATGGCCGACCGCCGCATCGACAAGGCCCGCAAGGCGGCGAAGGCCGACAAGAAGTTCAACCACGAGGCAGAGGTGTTCGAGGGTCTGCGGGACTGGCTCAACGACGGCAAGTCCGCCCGGTCTTATCTGGGTGAGGTGGACGAGGAGGACGCGGCGCTCATTTCCACCAGTGAGCTTCTCTCTCTCAAGCCGGTGATTTACGCCGCAAACCTGGATGAGGAGGGATTTTCCAATCCGTCGGGCGTGCCCTACTACGCGCAGGTTTCGGAGCGGGCGGCGGCTGAGGGTGCGCAGGTAATCCCGGTGTGCGCCAAGCTGGAGGCGGAGATCGCCGAGCTGCCCGCCGACGAAAAGGCCATGTTCCTGGAGGACCTGGGCATCGCGGAGAGCGGCCTGGACCGGCTCATCAAGGCCAGCTATACCCTGCTGGGCCTTATCTCTTTCCTCACCTCTGGGGAGGATGAGTGCCGTGCCTGGACCATCACCCGGGGCACCAAGGCCCCCCAGGCGGCGGGGAAGATCCACACCGATTTTGAGCGGGGCTTCATCCGGGCGGAGACGGTGGCCTTTGAGGACCTGAAGAGCTGCGGTTCCATGGCCGCCGCCCGGGAAAAGGGCCTGATCCGTTCCGAGGGCAAGGAGTACGTGGTGCAGGACGGGGACATCATTTTGTTCCGGTTCAACGTGTGACCGGCAGGGCCGCCGGATTCCCTTTTCAGATTAGTGTTGCTGGAGACCGCTTCGTCAAACCACTCGTCAAAATATCCAAAACGGGCAACCACCCATTAATGGATGACTGCCCAATAAACTGTAATTTGTTTACTTGCCTTTGTCTCTCTTTATTTCATTCACCAATAGCGCAATACCATAAAAGCCGCAAATCAACAAAATAATATCTTCGTATGCATTAAAAATAATCGACTTTATTCCTGTTAATCCCCAAACGGTCAATAAGATAAGAAGCAATATATTCTTTCTTTTGTACGCTGCATAAACAGTTATACTCAAGCTAACGATTGGACATGGCATTATATATGTTACCATTTGGGGAAATCTGTTTCCGAGCACAAGAGATATAAGTGGATAGAGCAAATAAAGTACTAACAATAGGCTTTGAAACGGGGTAGGTTTTTCAAGTAAATCATTCTTGTTATGCCAGCTTTCATATAAAAACAAAAATCCACAAAGCAGATATAGCGGCAAGGCAAAAAATTTTTGAATAGGCTCTGTTCCATATCCCGCAAAAAACACAATACCTATAAATAAGTTAGCAATTCCCAGTGCAACCTTTGCCGCCCAATTTACTTTTTGCATATACGATAATGCAATCGCTACAATTACGAATATAAGCAAGCCGATTTGAAGGATTTTTGTTTGCTCATTATAATTACCAATGACATTCCAAAATGCCTGTGCATCCATGTGCTTCCTCCATAAATTCCAATTTGTTGAGACAATTATAATACAGGACTCCTGTTATATCAATACGCTTTTGTGGAAACTGCTGAAGCTATATTCCAGCAACACTTTCCTTAAAAGGGACCCGCCGGAAAACCTCTTGCAATCCCAAGGCGTATGGGGTATAATATATTGACTTATTTTTTACACGGCTAAATTTTTCAATATTGGAGGACGATACCAATGGCAATGATCACAGCAGGCGATTTCCGCAACGGCGTGACCTTTGAGATGGAAGGTAAAGTGATGCAGGTGGTGGAGTTCCAGCACGTCAAGCCCGGCAAGGGCGCGGCGTTTGTGCGCACCAAGATGAGGAACGTCATCACCGGCGCCGTCACCGAGACTTCCTTCAACCCCACCGCCAAGTTCGAGCAGGCTTTTGTGGACCGCAAGGACATGGAGTACAGCTACAACGACGGCGACCTGTACTATTTCATGGACATGGAGACCTATGAGATGACCCCCATCAACAAGGACGTGCTGGGGGACAATTTCAAGTTCGTCAAGGAGAACATGACCTGCAAGATCATGTCCTACAAGGGCAGCGTGTTCGGCGTGGAGCCCCCCAACTTTGTGGAGCTGGAGGTCACCGAGTCCGACCCCGGCGTCAAGGGCGACACGGCCACCAACGTGACCAAGCCCGCCATCCTGGAGACCGGCGCGGAGATCAAGGTGCCCCTGTTCATCAACCCCGGCGACCGCATCCGCATCGACACCCGCACCGGCGAGTATCTGGAGCGCTGCAAGGGATAAGCGCGGAGCCGCTGTGAGTGGCGCGGATGGAGCGAAACGCGCAGTCCTGATGAGCGGCACGACAATGACAAGGAGACAGTTATGACCATATCTGAAAAGGTGGCCTATATCCAGGGGATGTTCGTGGGTATGGAGCTGGACAAGTCCGAGATGAAGGTGGCCCGCGTCCTGTCCGAGGTGCTGGACGTCCTCCAGGAGGTGGGCCAGCAGCTGGACGGCATGGACGCTGCCATGGACCAGTTTGATGAGGAGCTGGACACCCTGGGAGATGCTGTGGCCGACCTGGAGGAAGCCGTCTTCGACGACGAGGACGAAGAGGATGGGGACTTTGGCGATGGGGACGGCGAGGAGGACTTTTTCGAGATCCCCTGTCCCACCTGCGGGGAGGACCTGCTGGTGGACGACGAAGCCCTTGCCGCCGGCGTGGTGGACTGTCCCGTGTGCGGCGGAAAATTCGCCCTGTCCTTTGAGGATGAGGAGGACGGTCCCGAAGAGGGGTAAGCAAGAAAAGGGTAGCCCCCTGGCGCGAGCCAGGGGGCTTTATTATGCTTTTGCAGGCCGGACGCGCGAGCCGCACGGAGCGGACCTTACCCCGGCGAGGGTGGCAGTTTTCGGTAGACCTTACCGTTTTCCGGCGTCTTTCCCCGGATGGCGAAAAGCTGCTCCACGGTGACAAAGTGAAATCCTCTTGCCATCAGCGCGTCCACCACCTGAAGGGCGGTGTCCACGCTGGCGGGGTAGATGTCATGGAGGAGGATGATGTCGCCGTCCTGGGTGTTGTCCAGTATAACAGCCACCTGCCGGGCCGTGTCCCGGTCGGACCAGTCTTCGGGGTCCACCGACCACAGCACGATGGGGGCGGCGGCCCGGGCTTGGGTGGCGGCGTTCATCATGCCGTAGGGGGGACGGAGCATGAAGTCCTCCCGCCCCACCAGGGCGGTGAGGGTGGCGCGCAGGCTGTCCACCTCCGCATAGAACCCGGCGGCGTTGAGCTGGTCCAGCTTTTTGTGGTGGTAGGTGTGCAGGCCGATCTGATGGCCCTCACCCTCCATACGCTGGAGGAGCAGCTCGTTGCCCTCCACATTCTCACCGATGACGAAGAAGGTGGCGTGCACCCCCCGCTGGGCCAGGCCGTCCAACAGCACCGGGGTGGTAACATCCCTTGGCCCGTCGTCAAAGGTGAGGGCCACATAAGGTCCGGCGGGGATCTTAGCCTCCCCAAGCGCCTGCCGTTCGCCGCCATAATCCGCCTGGGGCCAATAGGGGGCGGCCGCCGCCGCCAGCACGGCCAGCGCCAGCGCTCCCGCCTCCAGACGCTTTTTCCAGTTTGACAAGCCCGTCGCCGCCTTTCGTCCGCTAATGTGGTCAGTATGTGCGGCGGGGCGGGTTTTATTCCCCTCAAATCTGACTTCTCAGCCAGGCGGAGCGGCGGAAATATTTGAGAAACAGCAAATTTAATGTATCTGCGGCGGCCTGCGTGCCTTTTACATCAAAATTACAGGATAATCAGCTGTTTCGGGGAGTGGGTGATATCAATGCAGCCCTCGTCGGTGAGCATGATGACGTCCTCAATGCGCACGCCGAACTTCCCGGGCAGGTAGATGCCCGGCTCGGCGGACAGCAGCGCCCCGGCGGGGATGGGCTTGTCGTTGCGGGTGTGGAAGCCGGGGTTCTCATGGATCTCAATGCCCAGGGAGTGGCCGAAGCCGTGGCCGAAATACTCGCCATAGCCCGCGTCCTCGATCACCTTGGCTCCGGCCTCGTGGACCTCCTTGCCGGTGACCCCGGCGCGGGCGGCGGCGATGCCCGCCAGCTGGGCCTTGAGCACGGTGTCATAGACAAGGACCATCTCCTCGGAGGGCTGGCCCATGGCCACCGTGCGGGTCATGTCGGAGCAGTAGCCGCCCACCTTGCACCCGAAGTCCATGGTGACGAACTGGCCGTTTTGGATGACGGCGGGGCCGGGGACGGCGTGGGGCTTGGAGCCGTTGGCGCCGCAGGCCACGATGGGGTCGAAGGAGTTGCGCTCCGCCCCCTTCCGGGCCATGATGTAGGTGAGCCGGGCGGCCACCTCCTGCTCGGTGAGGCCGGGCTTGAGGAAGTTCAAAATCTCCAGCAGGGCCTCGTCGGTGATGCGCTGGGCCTCCTTCATGGCGGCCAGTTCGCCCTCGTCCTTCACCATCCGCAGCTGGGTGAGCAGATCGGAGGCGGGGACGAACTCGGCCTCCACCTCCTTTGTCCAAGCGGTGTGGGACGCCACGGACATGTACTCCTCCTCGAAGCCCAGCTTGGCGATGCCGTTCTCCTTCACCAGCTCCGCCACCAGCTTGTGGTAGCTCTTGCCCTTGGGGGGCAGGGACACCTCAGCCCCGGAGATGAGCTGCCGGGCGGCCTCGATATACCGGGAATCGGTGTAGTACCAGCACTTGTCCGGGGTGATAAGCGCCGCGCCCTCTCCGTGGAAGCCCATGGCGTAGAACTCGCCGGGTTCGCTGGTGATGAGCATGGCGTCCAGGCCGCGTTCCTTCAATTTTGCGGCAATTTTTTCAAAATGGGTCATGGGAAACATCTCCTTATATTTTATTTGACAAAAATTTGTGATAAACCTGCTTCATGGTGAGCGCGTCCTCCGCCTGCGTACCAGCTGATTCACAGATGAAGGTGGGGCTCCATCCCCGCCTTGCCACCGCCCGGGCCAGCGGCGCCCAGTCCGGGCCGTAGCCCCCGTCGTCGGAAAAGGTGCGGTGGCACTTCTCGCCGCCGCCCGTGGTGAACTCGATGTGGGAGAAGTGGCTGTGGAAGCGGGAGGCCCGTTCCGGGCCCAGAACCTCCTCCATCCGGCCCAGCATCCGTTCCATGGCCTCTTCCCCCTCGTCCGCCCCCAGGGAGCGGGCGTACAGGTGGCCGAAGTCCACACAGGGGACGAGCCGCCCGTCCAGGGCGCACAGCTCCAGCACCTCGTCCAGATCGCCAAGCTGGTTGATTTTCCCCATGGTCTCCGGGCACAGGGCGATGTGTCCGAACCCCGCGCCGTCGCAGGCGGCAATCACCTCTTTCAGGGAGTACAACGCGGTGTCCAGCGCCTCCCGCCTTGTGCGCTTCATCAGCGCCCCGGAGTGGATGACCACCCGGCGCGCCCCCATCCAGTCCGCCGCCAGGCAGGCCCCGGTGATGTAGCCGATGGTCTTTTGCAGCGCCTCCCGGTCCGGGTTGGCCAGGTTAATGAAATAAGGGGCGTGGAGGGACAGGACAATGCCCTCCTTTTCGGCGGCGAGGCCCACCTTCCGGGCGGTGTCCTCCCCCACATGGACCCCCTTGCCGCACTGGTATTCGTAGCAGTCCAGGCCGATCTCCCGCAGCCAGCGGGGCGCGTCCGCCGAGGACTTGTAGGGGAAATTTTCCGCGTTCCCCGCCGGGCCGAACATGGCGCTCACAGCGCTTCCCCCTTTCCCGACAGCAGCCGGAAGGGGACCTCCACGGCATAGCGCAGATAGCGCCCGGGGTTGCCCGCCAGCCGGATGGGCTCCACCAAAATGGCGCTCACCCCCGCCAGGCTGCCCCCCAGCACGTCGGTAAATATCTGATCGCCCACGATGGCGGTCTGCTCCCTGGTCACCCCCATTTGTTCCATGGCCTTATGAAAGGAGAGGGGCTTGGGCTTGCCGGCGTGGCCGATGTAGGGCACGCCCAGCGCCTCGGAAAAAATCCGGGGGCGGCTCTCGTGGCGGTTGTTGGACAGCACAAACAGCGTCACCCCGTGGGCGGCCAGATCGTCCCGCCACGCCTTCAATTTTTCATCGGGAAGGGGGACGCCGTAGGGGGCCAGGGTGTTGTCCAGGTCGGCCAGCAGCAGCCGGAATCCCCGGCGCTCCAGGGCCTCGCCGGTGATCTCGTAAATGTCATGGGCCGTAAACCTGGCCCGGAACCACGCCGTTGTCACGCCGCGAAACGGCCAGGGCGTTCGGTCCTTTTCACTGCGGCGCAAGCAAAACCCAGCCCCGCTGCGCGGGCCTTGGGCTTTTGCTTTCCCTCCGCTCCAAACTCCCTCACTGTCCGTTTCTCCGCGCTTCTTCATAATCCACCTTCTATTCCGCCCGGGACGAGCATAGGATGTGATAAGCACAGCTTGTATCTTATCACATATTTTTGCCGTTCACAAGGGGGAGATCCCATGAAAGAATTGCTGCTGGCCCTGCCCGCCGGGCGGGAGACCAGGGGGAGGAGCTATGGCCTCACGCCCGCCCACATGGCCTATCGGATCGGGCCAGGGCCCAAGCTGCTGGGCATCCGCCTGCCCCAGGGGCTGCGGGGCGGGCTGATGCAGGTGGACTGCGCGGGCTATGACGGAGCCGGGGACCCGGTGGGCTGCTGCCGCCAGATTTTGGGGGAGTGCCGCCGCCGGTCCTTCCGGGGCATCGTGTGCGACTTTGAGGGCCCGCCCGCCGGCTGCCTGCCCAAGCTGGTGGAAATTCTGGACCGCAACTGCGCCGCCCAGGGCTGGGCCCTGTGCGTCCCCGAGTGCTACGCCCCCCACGCGCCCCACGCCCGGGTGCTCATCCCCTCCGCCCTCACCCACGGCACGCTGGAGCGCCGCCTGAATATGGCGCTGGAGCGGTACGGCGGCCGGACGGCCCTGGCGGTGGAGTGGGTGCGGGAGGAATTCCCCCTCCCCGCCCGAGGCCGGGGGGAGCCCATGAGCCAGAAACGGCTGGAGGAGCTGCTCCACCGCCTGGAACCCGCCGTGTTTTTTGACCGGGGGCTGTGCGCCCACTATTTTACGTATATGAAGGGGCCGCAGGCCCATTTTGTGCTCTTCGACACCCCCAGGTCCATCCGGGAAAAGCTGGGGCTGGCAAACCGGCTGGGAGTGGCGTTTACCCTTCTGCCCCAGCCGGAGCTGGAGCCCCACCTGGAGGAAATTTTCGGCCCCAACACATGAGAACCTGTATTCACAACCTCAAACAACCGCCTGACCGGGGACTTGCCCTGTCCGGCGGGCAAGCCCCGGCCGCACGGCATTTTTTGCTATGAATACAAGCGTTAAAAACCCGGCCCCGCAAATGCGGGGCCGGGTTTTTTCGGTTATTCCTCCTGGGCCGTCTCCTGGGGACGGTTGACCAAATCGTAATACATGTCGCGGTACAGCGCCAGCAGCTGCTGGTTGGTGGATTCCCGGCTACACACGATGTCCCGCAGGGCGTTGGCCTTGGCCTGCCCCGCCACATCCTCCGGCTCGCCGGGCGCGGTCTTGCCGCCCACGTTCATCTGGGCCAGGTGGGCGAAGGCCTCCTTCAGGTATTCCGTGTCGCTCTGAAGGGCGGCGATCTGCTGGAGCAGCCAGCTCAGTTCCACTTTATCGTTCATTTTTGCGTCCTCCAAATCAAAATTTGGCGGGCACGCAAGGCATATGGTGTCGCCGGAGAGGAAGCGTGCCCTGCCGTTTTTCACAAGACCTCTGGCCCGCTTGGGCCAGGTCGCTTCGTATACATTGCCCCGCTCATCGACCACATGAATGTTTTTTCCGATGGGTGTCATCCCCCTGCCTCAATGTTTTGCGGGCTGTCTGGACGCCGTTTTTTGTGATGGGTGCCCTCCCCGGTCCGAAACCAATATACCATGGCCGGGACAGCTTGTCAACAATGCCGGCATGTGCTATACTTTTTGACGGGAAAGGAGGGCCTGCTATGAATGCTAACCAGCGCCGGGCGCACATTTTGGACTATCTGAGGACCGCCCAAGCCCCGCTGTCCGCCACCGCCCTGGCCCAGCGCCTGTCGGTGAGCCGGCAGATCATTGTGGGGGACGTGGCCCTGCTCCGGGCAGCGGGGGAGGAGATTACCGCCACCCCTCGGGGCTATGTGCTGGACCGGCCCCACCCGGGGCTCACCCGCACCGTGGCCTGCCTCCACAGCGGGGCGGACATGGAGCGGGAGCTGACGCTGATGGTGGATCAGGGCTGCACGGTGGTCAACGTTATCGTGGAGCACCCGGTTTACGGTCAGCTCACCGGGCCGCTGGACCTGTCCTCTCGGTATGATATCTCGGAATTTATACGGAAAGTTGAGAAAAATGCCGCCCGGCCCCTGTCCCTGCTGACGGACGGCATCCATCTGCACACCCTGCGGTGCCCGGACGAGGGGGCGTTTGAGCGGGCGTCGGCTGCGCTGGAGGCGGCGGGATTTTTGGCGAAATAGCGGGGACAGGCTGTGGTTATGCCGTGAAGTCTCTGTGGGCGGCGGCCGGGCGTTTTATCGGAAATAAGCTTTGAAGGCATTGAAGTCACTGCATGATAGCGGAGTGCGTTCCGCATCGGGTATTGTCTTTCAAATTGTTTGTCAAATCTGCACAAAACTATCTGGACAATTTCCAGAAGATATGGTATATTTAAGAAGAACTATTCTCCACTATGAAAACGAGGAGGAAAGGCCATGAACCCCAATTTTTTTAAAATCCCTGTCAGCGTCGGCAGCGTCTCCCTGCGGGTGGCCAAGGGCCACTTCGCAACGAGAAACAGCCACACCAACTACTTTATCGACGTAACCGAGCAGCGGTCCTGTCTCCGGGAGGCGGAGGCGGTGGCTCGGCAGCTGGCCCAGCGGGATATAATCCGCAACACAATGGTGGATACCATCCTGTGTATGGACGGAACCCGGGTCATTGGCACCTGTCTGGCCCAGGAGCTTACCCAGGACGGTAACCGCTCAATCAACGCTGGAAAAGAGATCTATCTGCTTCGGGAGAACCTGAGCCGCGATGGAAAACTCATTTTCCGAGAAAATGCCCGATTTATGCTGGATGGGAAAAATGTGCTGCTTATGCTTGCCTCCGTTACCACCGGCAGCACAGTCCGTAAAGGAATACGCTGCGTTCAGTACTACAAGGGAAACGTAACGGGGATCACTTCTATCTATAGCCATGTAAAGGAGATAGACGGGATGCCGGTAGTGTCCCTGTTCAGTACTAACGACCTGCCCGGCTATGCCAGTTACCGCCCCGACGAATGCCCGCTCTGCAAGATGGGCCAGCCTCTGGATGCCGTAGTAGACAAGTACGGCTACGACGCGCTGTAGCAGCCAATCGGGCTGGAAAAAGTGCCCTGATCGGCGATGATTCTGTACTTGGAGAGAAAACCGGCCTTTGTTCCAAGGCCATTAAGTTAAAAATTTTCGCCCTAATCAGAAAAGTCCGCCTCTTGTCAAAGGAGGTGGACTTTTTCTGGATATCGTCACACATCTATCATCACGGCGCGAGAGAAAAAAGGCCTGATGAACAAGATGACGGATGGATAAGGCACAATAAATTGCGCACATAGAAAGGCAGAAAAGAGGCGGCGGAGGGTTTAATTAAGAGGACATGCTGGGCAAAAGGTTGGGCGGTTTCATGGAATGCAGCCTGTAGTCGTGCTGCGAAGCCTCCGCGGCGGGGCCTAAGTCCTCCGACTGCGCCAAAACCCATCCGCCGCTTTGCGCCATCTTGGGCTTTTGGCTCCGCTTCGGCCTTAGTCCCCTGCTCCCGGTTTCTCCGCAACCTGTAGTCGTGCTGCGAAGCCTCCGCGACAGGGCCTAAGTCCTCCGACTGCGCCAAAACCCATCCGCCGCTTTCGCCATCTTGGGCTTTTGGCTCCGCTTCGGCCTTAGTCCCCTGCTCCCGGCTTCTCCGCAACCTGTAGTCGTGCTGCGAGGCCTCCGCGACGGGGCCTAAGTCCTCCGACTGCGCCAAAACCCATCCGCCGCTTTGCGCCATCTTGGGCTTTTGGCCCCGCTTCGGCCTTAGTCCCCTGCTCCCGGCTTCTCCGCAACCTGTGGTTGCTAAGATTTCCTAGCGCGCTTGGTTGCTTTTCCCCCGGCGGAGCTGTTACAATAGGGACGAAAAGGAGGGCGCGCCCATGACATTGGCGGAAAAAATTCTGACCCTGCGGACCGGGCAAAACCTGTCCCAGGGGGAGCTGGCGGAGAAGCTGGACGTGTCCCGGCAGTCGGTGAGCAAGTGGGAGACGGGCCAGTCGGTGCCCGAGCTGGACAAGCTCATCAAGCTGGCCGACCTGTTCGGGGTGAGCGTGGACCAGCTGGTGCGGGACGGGGGCGCGCCCGAAGCAGCGGCGGAAGCGCCCAAGGTGGAAACGCCCCCGGCGGCGCAGCCTCAGATCGTCTATGTGGAGCGGCCCCGGCGGGGGCTCACCACGACCCAGATCCTGGGCGTGGTCTGCACGGCGGGCGGCGCGGGGCTGTGCCTGATCTCGGCGGCCACAGCCAATGATGAGGTATTTCTTATAGGACTGGTGGTGCTCATCGCCGGCCTGCCCCTGCTGCTGGGGAAAAAGCACCCCTTTCTCCTGTTCGGCTGGCTGGCGTGGGCGATGGGCTACCTGTTCCTGTGCACGCCGGCCATTATGGGGCCTGTCTTGGGCTCCTGGCAGCCCTTTACGGGGCTTGTGATGTCCTGGCGCTGGCTGATGGCGGACGGGGCGCTGGGAGGCAGCATCCTGCTGATGATCCTGCTCTTCCTGCTGGCCTATGGCGCGCTGAGCGCGCTGACCATCATTTTGCCCGTTGCCACCATCCGGCTGGCCTGGAAACGGTGGAAAAAGCGGAAGCCGGAGGGACAGGAGCAGAAAACGGTATAATTAAGAGCGCCCCCACGAAAGCGGGGACGCTCTTCTTGTCAAAACTGGCTGTATCGCCTCAGAATGGTTTCCAGCTGGGTCCGGCTGGCGTAGTCCGCGGGGCACAGGGCGCCTGAGGAGGTCCCCTGAATGAGGCCCGTCCCCACCGCCCAGCACATGGCCTCCCGGGCGGCGGCGTGCACGCCGTCCCCGTCGGAGAAGCGCTCCAGAGAGCCCTGCTCCTGGGGGACGCGGCCCAGGTACTGGGTATCATAGCGGTACAGCATGGCCACCAGCTCCTGCCGGGTGATGGGAGCGGAGGGATCGAAGTCCTGGCCCGCCACGCCGTCCAGCAGGAGGTGGCCCGCGGCCCAGTCCAGCGCCTGGGCGTCATCGACGGGCCCGGCCTCACCGGACAGACTGTAAAGAGATTGGGCCATAAGGGCGTAGGACACAGTCCGCTCCTCGGGAAGCTGCCCGGGCCGGGAGCTGTCCTCCTCCCTGCCGGACAGGATCTCCCGCCAGGGGTTCTCCTCCCGGGGGTCGGTGGGGTCCCATCCGTTGGCCTCCTCCTCCGAGATGTGATCCACTACCTTGTCCGGCTTGCCCAGAGGGCCGGGGTTGTCGGCATCGTCGTAGACGGTGACCTTGGTGCCCCGGGCACAGTTGTCATAGATCCACTTGGCGTCCGCGGTCTGGAGCCGGACGCAGCCCAGAGAGGCCGGAGCGCCCAGGCCGTTGTATTCCTCGGTCATCAGGGTGGAGGGGTCCTTTTTGGTATAGCACACCGAATGGAACAGAATATTCCCCTTGATCTGGGTGCAGTATTGACCGTAGGAATTGTCAAGCATGTGAACCCAGGTCCACCGCCCGCCGATGGTGAAAGTGCCGGTGGGGGTGGCGTGGCCCTTCCGCCCGGTGGAGCACACCATGGCCTTTACGGGAACGGTGTACTGGCCATTTTCATCCAGCTCGTAGACGGTGACGGTGCTCTGGGCGCGGTTGACCATGATGTAATAGGGTTTTCCATTGCTTGCCATGGGACCGGCGGCCCAGGCCGTATGGACCCCGGAGCACAGCAGCAGCGCGGCGGCAGCCAGGGCCAGAAACAGGCTGACGATTCGTTTCAAGGAAGTACCTCCTACCATATCTTGTGTATAATGAAATGGCTCCCACAAGGAAAGCCATTTCATTATACATGATTCAGATGGTAAATGCAAGAGAAAATAGGGGGTTAATAGAGAAACACAACCAGCAGGAGCAGGCCCAGCAGGAGCATGAGAGCGGCGATGTCGTCGGCTGTGCCGTCCGCCTCGCGCAGCCCGCCGCAGACAGGACACTGGGTTTCTAAGGTGTTGAAATCCATGCGGCAGTTATCGCAGTGTTTCATCATGCTCACCTCACACGTCCTTCGACCCATAAAAGTGCCGGGACAGCAGGAAGGACAGGGCCAGCAGGATCAGGCCCGCCAGGGCCGCCACGGCGGGAACGATGGTCGCCTGTCCAAAGGTGGGCTCGGTAAGGTCCAGGGATTTGAGCCAGTTCAGCCCGCCCAGGGGGAACAGGATCGCAGCGATGAGCAGAACGACTCCGCCCATAATGCCGAAGAACATCATCCGGGCCCGTTCCGGGCCGAATTTGTACAGGAAGGGCAGCATGATGGCGTTGACCAACACGGACATCAGCCCCATCACCGAACAGGTCACCATGAACTCCACGGGCTCCTCCACCCGCCCGGCGGCGTACAGCGCCACGCCCAGAACAGCGGTCAGCGCCACACTGAACAGGCACAGGAGCAGCACGCACAGATACCGGGCGGCCACGGTCTTGGTGCGGCCCACGGGCAGGGCCAGACCGTAGGTGTCCCACTGGCACTGCTTGTCGTAGGCAAAGACGTTCATGGGAAGCAGCATCACAACGACCACCATCAGCACCCCCACGATGTCCGCCGTCCACACCCCGGTGAAGGCAATTGCCGCATATATGATCATCATGAACAGATAGGAGCGCAGGCTCTTGCGCAGAATGAGAAAATCCTTTAAAATCAGGCCGGTCATGACTGCTCCCCCTTTACGATAAACACCATCAGCTCATCCAGCGTCACCGGCTCCACCGCCAGCCGGGGATAGAGCCGCTTGAAATCGCCCCTGCGCCGGATGAGGGCCTCGGTGGAGTACTGGCTCTTCCGGGTGGCCACGACATACCCCCGGTCCACCTGGTCCAGCTCCCCGCGGGTGCACACCAGCCGGCCGTAGCTCTCCAGCAGCCGGTCCTTCTCATCGCACAGCAGCAGCCTGCCCTGATGGAGGTAGGCGATGTAGTCCGCCACCTTCTCCAGGTCCGACGTGATGTGGCTGGAGATCAGGATGGCGTGGTCGTCGTCGGAGACGAAGGCCAGAAACTCGTCCAAAATCTCGTCCCGCACCACCGGGTCCAGCCCCGCCGTGGCCTCGTCCAGCAGCAGGAGCTTGGGCCGGTGGGCCAGCGCCGCCGCCAGAGACAGCTTCATCCGCATCCCCCGGGACAACTCCTTGATGTTTTTCGTCCCGGCCAGCCCGAACTTGTCCAGATAGTCCCGGTACAGCCCCCTGTCCCAGGTCTTGAACACCCTGCTCAGCACGCTGTCCACGTCCTTCACCCGCAGGTACTCGGAGAAGAAGCAGTCGTCCAGCACAATGCCGATGTCCTCCTTGGCGCGGTCGGGGTCTGTCCCCAGCAGGACGGCCTCCCCGGCGGTGGGACGGACAATGCCCAGCATGGACTTGATAAGGGTGGTCTTGCCCGCCCCATTCTCCCCGATGAGGCCCATGATGGACCCGCCGGGCACCTGGAGGTCAATCGGCCCCAGGGTGAAGGTCTTGTACTCCTTGACAAGCCCCTTGATTTCAATACAATTTGTCATAGTTCATCTTCCTTATACAGCGTGTTTAGCATTTCGGTGAGTTCATCCAGGTCCACGGCCCCCGCCTTGGCGGCGTCCACCGCCTGGGACAGGTGCTCCTCAATCTGGCAGAGGGTCGCCTCCCGCCGGGTCTCCCGGTTCTGGGCGGCCACGAAGCAGCCCTTGCCGGGAACGGTGGTGAGAAAGCCCTCCCGCTCCAGCTCCTCATAGGCCCGCTTGGTGGTGATGACGGAGATGCGCAGGTCCCGGGCCAGCAGCCGCATGGAGGGCAGCGCCTCGCCCTCGGGAAGTTCGCCTGAAAGGATGAGCCCTTTCAGCTGGCGGACGATCTGCTCATAGATCGGCACGCCGGAGGAATTGCTGATGATGATGTCCATGGTACACCTCATTGGTTTGTTTTTTTGCTCCGCGGCCGCGGAGCGGGGATTAAGGCGCCTCACAGAAGTCCGCCCGTCGGCGGCCTCAGCATTTTGTATATATACGATATGCACAGTATAGACGCTATATACGCTCTTGTCAAGAGGGAAGGGTAAAAAAATTTTGCGCCAAATAAAACCAGCCGCCCCCCAAGCGGGAGGCAGCTGGCAATTGGCAAATAAACAGTGGGCGGGGGTGCGCCCTGCGGGGCGGTACTCTACGCCTGCGGGGCGGTACTCTACGCCTGAGGGGCGGTACTCTACGCCTGCGGCTCGGATGGCGCCGCCGGGCCGTCCCCTTTGTCCCCCGCCGGATTCAGGAGAACGACGGGCGTTTCCGGGGCGTTAAGCAGCATATCCTCACAGTCCTGCTGGGCTTTGACTAATAAATTGATGGCCCGGGTCGTCTCATGCATCAGGTGGAAATACATTTCTTTATAGTCCGGCATCTGTCTCACCTCAAAAACATTATATCTTTTATCATGTAAATATACAAGATAAAATTATCGGATATCAATATCATAGAATATACATTAAAATATTCTATGAGGTGATATGAGATGCCGTTTGAGCCCAGAAAAACGCGCAACAAGGTAGAATCAGCCTATAAGAGCATCTATTTGAAGCGGACCACCATTGAAGAGCTTGATAAACTGGCGGCGAAACACGGCACCAGCTTTAACAATATTGTGGTAACCATGGTAGAGGATCGGCTGGAAGAACTCCGTAAGGAAGAAAGACAAGACTAAAGGCCCCGGCGCGTAACGCGCCGGGGCCTTACCTATTCGCTTTTTACCGGTGCTTTCCCATGAAAAACAGCGCCACGCACCCCGGCCCGGTGTGGGCCCCGATCACCGGGCCGATGGAGTTGATGATGATCTCCTCTACGCCGTAGCGCCTCTTTACCTCGTCCGCCACAAACTGGGCGTCCTCCAGGCAGTCGCTGTTGCTGATGAACATGGTCTGGGCGGCGGGGTCGTCGGCCAGCTCCCCCACCTTGTCCACCAGGGCGGTAAGGGACGCCTTGCGGCCCCGGGCCTTGGCCACGTTGATGAGGTGGCCCTCGTCGTCCACATGCAGCACCGGCTTGATCTGGAGCATGGTGCCCACCACGGCGGTGGCGGCGGACACCCGCCCGCCTTTCTTCAGGAAAAACAGGTCGTTGACGGTAAACCAGTGGCACTGGCGCAGCTTATTGGCCTCCGTCCAGTCCCGGACCTCCTCAATGGACTTGCCCGCCTGGCGCAGCTTGGCCGCCTGGTAGACCAGCATCCCCTGGCCCAGGGAGGCGCACAGGGTATCCACCACGAAAACCCTGCGCTCCGGGTACTGTTCGCCCAGCTCCTGGGCGGCGATCTGGAAGGCGCCGCAGGTGCTGGACAGGCCGGAGGAGAAGGCCAGCACCAGCGCGTCCTTCCCCCGCTCCAGCACCGTTCGGATGGCCTGGGCGGCCTCCTCCACGTTGACGGCGTTGGTGGTGGCCATCAGGCCCTCCCGCTCCTTGTTGTAGAACTCGTCCGGGGACATCTCCCGGTTATCCGGCCAATTCCGATAGGTCTTGCCGTCCATGATAAAGGCCAGGGGGAGCACGGTCAGCTCCAGCTCCCGCACCAGGCTGTCGGGCAGGTCGCAGGACGAATCGGTGATGATGACGTAGTTGTTCATGGCTTAGTACCTCCAAACTTGAAATATCATGTGACCGGCCTGTGAGGGCAGACCGGAGATCACTTCTTTTTGCGCAGCAGGTCCTCGTGCCCCGTGCGCTGGGCCAGGATGGCCAGGGCCCGGTGACAGGCCAGCCCGCTGGCATAGCTGCGCATGGCCAGCTCCAGCACCAGCTTGGGCAGATCGTGGTCGCTGGTGTTCTCGTCGATGCCGGCGGCGGCGTCCGCCATGGCCTGGTCCAAGTACTGGCAGAAGTACTCGTACTGCCGCTGGGGGGCCCGCAGCTCCCTGCCCACGGTGGTGAGCACCTTCATCTCCCGCACGCTCATCACCTGCTTGAGGGCGGTGATGGCGGTGAGGTAGGCCAGATGCTCCTGGCCGTACTTCTTGCCGTTGGCCCGCTCCACCAGGCCGTCCTTGATATAGTTGTTGATCATGGCGGATGTGAGGGCGTCCCCCTCCCCAATGCTCACCATCTGCCGGGACAGGTAGCCCACCACCTGGTCCATGTACAGCGGGATGTCGGGCAGATCGTCCCAGCCGTCGGGGCGCTGCTGGGTCAGCTGTTGTTTCAGTTCGGCCAGCTCCTCCATGAGGGTTCCTCCATTCCATACAGAGCCTGTCTAATCTGGTGTAAAGAATTATATCACATCATTTTGTCAACGTAAAGGGGGAAACACAAAAAACCGCGCCAGACAGAAAAAGGGCCTCCGCTTCGCGGAGGCCCTGCGCGCTGTTCAATTGTTATAGGCCCGGTAGAGGAAGCAGGCGATATGGCCGCGGCTGCAAACCTTGTCCGGCGCGAAGGTGTCCTCGCTGCCGTCGCCCTTGGTGATGCCGTTTTCCACCGCCCAGTCCACCGCTTTGGCGTAGGCGGCGCCGTCGGGCACGTCGGTGAAGCCGGTGGCCGCCTTGGCCGCCTGACTGCCCCGGGCCTGCCAGATGTAGAGCACCGCCTGGGAGCGGGTGCAGGGCTTGGAGGGGTCAAAGGTTCCCGGGTCGATCATGCCCATATCGTTGGCCCACATCACCGCCTGGTAAAAGTAGTCGCTCTCCTTGACATTGGCGACGGGGGTTTTGATGCCCTCCGTGGGCTTGCCCGCGGCCCGCCACAGGAAGGTCAGGATCTCCGCCTGGGTGCAGTCCCGGCCGGGGGCGAAGGTGGTTTCGCTGCCGTAGCCGTTGGTGATGCCCTCCTGGGCGGCCCACTGGGCCTCCTTGGCGCACCAGTCGGGCACATCGGTGAACTCGGGGACGGGAGCGGGAGGGTTGCTGTTCGGCGTATAGGGCGTAGAGCTTAAGGGCAGGAAGCCGTCGGTAAACAGGCCTTCCTGATCATCGCGATAAATGTAGGTATACCGCTGGCTGCCTGCGGAAACGACGTATTGCTTTCCATTCCCGGACGCATAGGCCATAAATACGCTGTCTTTTCCGATCTGGCTATTGTCGCTGTAGGTGACGTCCGCCAGGTAAAACTTCCCATCCTCCATGCGGACCACGTTCCACATATGGTTGTCCTTCCCCTCGGTGCCCTCAACGATGTAACAGGTCACGTCCCCATCAAAGTCAGACAGGTCGCATAGATATTTAAACGCTTTGGCATAGCCCTCGCACAGCACGTTGGTGGTGGGATCGTTGTCAAAGACATGAATCAGCTGCCAGGGATTTCCATATACAGAATCGTCTTTCAGCAAAGCATCGTAAGCATCATCGTTATAGGTGTTCAGCGCACAGATCTCGTCCCGGTAGGCCGTCAACTTTTCGTAGTCAGACTTACCCGCATTCGCTTGGACGATAGACTCTGCCGTCTTTTTAACCAGGTTGGCCTGGGCAATCTTAGCCGGGTCCACTGTGGTCTTGCTGCTGCCCCGGTAGTCGGGGGACACATCGAAGGAAACGGTCAGGCTCGTGAGCCAGACGGTGCTGTCGGTATGCTGCTGGTACCAATACCAACTCCAAGAGTTATTCGCCCAAAACATCTCAAAGGGGAGATCCAGCTCCAGGCAGGTATAGACCTTATTCAATAGTGCGTCAATTTTTTTATTCAGTGCGTCTTCCAGGTTCCCATCATCAGCGCTGGAAAGGCCCAGCTCCTGCACAGACCACTCCATTTCCTCCTTCTCTAAGGAGAGGACGGTCTCCGTGTTGGTCCGTTTCCCCGCGGCTACCGCCTCCACAACGTCTCTCATCTCCTGATAGATCCGCCGCTCCATCCCGCTGAGCCTCTCCCCCGCCGTGGACGGGACTTCGGACGGGGCTGCGGACGCGAAGGCCGGGACGGCCAGCCCGATGCACAGGACCAGCGCCAGGAAAACTGCTGTGAATCGTTTTTTCATGGGTCTCTCTCCTTTGTGTGATGTAACATCGATGTGTTGAGCGGCGGCTTCACTCGCGCAGGGCCGCGGGGTGCGCCAACACCCCGTGGCCTGCCGCCTTCTATGTTTCCATCCCAATTCTATCCCATCGCTCACAGAAATGCAAGAGGTTTTTGCCAATCAAAAGCGGCCCCTCAGGGCCGCTTTTCCGCGTCTATCCGTCCTCCGGCAGCTTTCCCAGCAGCAGGGCCGCCCCCGCCTGGGCCAGCAGCAGGTCCGGGGAGCAGCCGCCCCGGGGCAGAATCAGCTCCTGGCGCTCCACCGTCCGGCCGTCCAGGGAGACAAACTCCCGCTGCACCGCCACCGACGCCCGCTGCTCGTCCAGGCTGGACAGGGTGAGGGTGTTCCGGCCGGACGCGCCGTAGCTGAGCACCGTGCCGGCGGGGAGCAGCCGGGTGAGGGCGGAGCGGCCGCCGGGGAGCAGCGCCGTGCGGCAGTTGAGGGTGCCCGCCCCCGCCCAGCCGGTGGCGCCGGGGGACACCACCAGCAGGTCCAGCGGCGTGCCCGCCAGCAGCGCCGGGTGGCGGCAGGCCCGCACCAGGGCGGGGACGCCCCGGACCAGGGCGCTCACCCGGTCCGCCAGGCCCTCGTCCTGCTCCCACACGCCGATCTGCCACATGTGCCACACCTCCCGACCTATGTACGCCAGGGGATAGTGTGCGCGGAAAGGGGAATTTTATGCGCGCCTTACCGCCGCGTCTCTCATTGTCACGCTCGGATTGGGCGCCTATCCTCGCGCTTCCTTCCGGTGGACAAACAGCACGTAGTTGACCGCGTTGCCCATGATAAGGATGTTGCCGCACAGGTACAGCCACACCAACAGCAGAATCACCGACGCCAGTGAGCCATAGATCAACGAGTACCGGGCGGAGTTGCCCATGAGCAGGGAGAAGATCATGGAGGCCACGGCCAATGCCGCCGACGCCGCCAGCGCCCCGGGCACCACCGGGGGCCTGGGCTTATCCAGCGGCGCGGCAAAACGGTAGAGCAGGAGAATGAACAAAAACACCATGCCCAGCAGCAGCAGGTATTTCACCCACTGCCAGGTGCCGAACCGCTCCACCAGGTCCTCCAGCCGGAGCACCTGGCCCAGCAGGTGAAAGAACCAGTTGCCGGTGACCACCACCGCCAGGGACAGGTAGATGGTGGCCAGCAGAAGGATGGAGAAGAGGACGCTGGCCGCCAGCTGGCCAATCCCCCGGAAGGTGGAGCGGCCGTACAGCTCGGCCATGATGTTCATCAGGCCCCGGACGGCGGCGGAGGCGAACAGCACCGTGAGGAAGGCCCCGGAGAGCAGCATGGCGGAGGACTGGTTGGTGTCGATATAGGTGAGGTAGTCCTGGAACAGGACCAGCACCCCCTGGGGCAGAAAGGGGTCGGCGTGGTCCACCAGGGAGGGCAGGTCCAGGTGGAGCTCATTGACGAAGGCGGAGATGCAGATCATGATGGGGAAAAAGGTGAGGATGAGGAAGTAGGCCAGCTCGGCGGCGGCCCGGCTGACCCGCTTGGAAAAGTACACATCTACCACGTCCGCCGCGAAGCGGATGGGCGGATGGGCGCCCAGGAATCGATCCAGCTTTTGTTTCACGGCGTATTTCCCTCCCATCGGCCGTTTGGCCAATTATACCAGAAGAGGAGGGAGATGACAACCGAAAATAATGTCGAATGGAGGAGGACGCACCTGGCTGGCCGCTGCTGTGCTGTCACGCTCGGATTGGCCGCGCCGCGGGCCGCTTTCCCTCCGCCTCGGGCTGGTCTCCGGGACGCTGTGCGCTCCGCCGCTCGCCCTCGCTCCGATCCAAGCTCCCCTGCGCGGCTATCCTCGCGCCTCTATGACAACAGCATGTCCAGATCCTCCACCGTCAGCGACGGGTTGAGCGCCCGGCTGACGGCGTAGCCCAGCACCTTGCCCAGGTCGGCCACCCGCTGGTCCACCTCCCGGGGGGTGACGAAAAAGCCGTCCCCCTGGGGCAGGTCCCCCCGGTCCAGCCCGGTCCGGCCCGCCTGCTCCAGCAGGTCCAGGGCCAGGGTGGCCCCGTCCACCACCGTGGGCACCCCCACGGTGAACACCGGCACCCCCAGGCTGTCCCGGTCCAGGGCCTGGCGGTGGTTGCCCACCCCGGAGCCGGGGATGACCCCGGTGTCCGACAGCTGCACCGTCCGGCACAGCCGGTCCAGAGACCGGGAGGCCAGGGCGTCCACCACGATGACGCAGGAGGGCTTGAGCCGCCGCGCCAGCGCCTGGGCCACCAGGCTGCTCTCCATGCCGGTGGAGGCCAGCACCCCGGGGGCGGCGGCGGCCACCGGCCGCAGGTCCCCAAAGTGCTCGGGCACCTGCTCCACCAGATGGCGGGTGACCAGCAGGTGGTCCACCGCCAGGGGGCCGATGAGGTCGGGGGTCACCGCCCGGTTGCCCAGCCCCATGACCAGGGCGGGGCCGTCCCGGGGCAGCAGGGGGCGCAGACAGCCCGACACCGCCGACACCGCCCGGGCAAAGGCCCCCTCCTCCCGGCGGAGCAGGCCGTCCAGCTCCACGGTGATATACACCCCCTGGAGCTTGCCCAGGGCCTCGGCCCCCTCGGAGCTGGAGATGGTGACGGTGTTCACCGCGAAGCCCTCCCTGCTGCCCTCCTCCGCCCGGACGCCGGTGAGGGATTCCCCTGTCCGGGCCCCCTCCCGCCAGAGCTGGTGGGCCTCCACCGCCAGGTCGGTGCGCCGCTGCGCCATAAAAATTCCCCCTTGCACCAGATATTGTGGCCATTGGGCCGATTTGCTCCTATTTTCTGCCGGGAGAAAGTTTCTATGCGAAAAATTGAAAAAAAGTGTTGCAATTTTTCTGTTCAAATGTTAAAATACATATCTGCGACGGGAAACCGTACAGGAGAACAAATTAAAAATCGGAGGAGGTGTTTGGTTTGCCCAATATCAAGTCTGCCAAGAAGCGCGTCCTGGTCAACTCCACCAAGGCGGCGCAGAACAAGGCGCAGAAGTCCGCACTCAAGACCGACCTGAAGAAGTTTGAGGCCGCGGTGGCCGGCGGCAACCGCAGCGAGGCCGATGCCGCATATAAGGTGGCCGTCAAGGCCGTGGACCAGGCTGCCGCGAAGGGCCTGCTGCACAGCAATAACGCTGCCAACAAGAAGAGCGCCATGACCGTGAAGCTGAACAAGCTGGCGTAACACCACAGTTTTACAGCCGTAAAAAAGCATCAAGAGCAGAGGGTCTGGAGACCGTTCTGCTCTTGATATTTTTTGCCTCGAAGGATCGGAAACCGCCCGCCGTCCCTTCCTGCGGTCCGGCGCCGTCCGCCGGCGGACGGCGCGGTGACAAGGCCCGCCGAGGCAGAGCGCGGCAAAGCCCGGGCCGGACGCGCAAGGAGCGCCTCCGGCCCGGCTTTCATCACTTTTTCCAGCGCTTGAGCATGGGGAAGAACTGACGCATCTGGGCCTTGGCCTGGTCCTGGGTCATGCCGGGGTTGGACTGGGCCATCATAGGGGCGCAGAAGTCGATCATCTCCTCCATGGTCATCTCCCCGGCGAACTTCCCGTCCTTGTAGCAGTAGGAGCAGTAGTCGGGGCTGGGGGAGCCGTCCGCCTCGGTGCCCAGCTCCGCGCCGGGGGCCAGGGGCATGCCGCAGGATTGGCAGAATTTCATGTCTTTGTAGTTTTCCATGGTTGGAACCTCCTTGAGTTTGGATGGCTCCATTATAGCGCCGCAACCCTGACAGGGTGTGTCATGTTCCGACGCGTGCGCCCAATAAATTTTCCAGCTCAGGGCGGCCAGCCGGCGGCGGAGGACGTCCGGCGAGAGCACCTCCACCCCCGCGCCAAAGCTGAGCAGATAGCCGTACAGCCACTGGTCCTCGGGAAACACCGCCTCCACCAGAAGGGAGCCGTCCTCCTGCCGGGTTACGCAGTCCTGGCCGAACTCGTCGTACACCCGGTAGGCCATATTTGGGGCGAACCGAAGCCGCGCCTCCACCCGGAACAGGGGCGGGATGTCCCCGGAGAACTCAATGTCCGGGGGCTCCAGGCGGCGGTGGAACACCTCCCCGGCGAACCGCGGGGACAAAATCCGGGACAGCCGGAAGGTGCGGTAGTCCTCCCGCTCCAGATCGTACGCCTGCAAATACCACCCCTGCCCCTTGAACACCAGCCGGGCGGGGAGCACCCGCCGGGGCCGGGTGGAGCCATAGGAGGAGGCGTAGTCAAAGAGCAGGGTCTGCCGCTCCAGCACCGCCTGCTTCAGCAGGCGGAACTTCTCGTTGTCCTCCTCCCCCGCCCCCCAGCGGGACAGGTTCACCTGGAGCCAGTCCTCCTGTCCCCTGCGGAACAGGGCGGACAGCTTGGTCAGCGCCTCCGCCCCCTCCTGTCCCGGCAGGCTTTGCAGGGCCAGAAGGAGCTGGCGCTGTTCCTCGTCGGTGAAGGCGGCCCGGTCCAACACGTAGCCGGGCAGCAGGGCCACCCCGCCGCCGGTCCCCTGGGTGGTGTAGACGGGCACCCCGGCGGCGGACAGGGCGTCCACGTCCCGCAGCACCGTGCGCTGGGAGACCTCCAGCTTTTCCGCCAGCTCCCCGGCGGTCATGCGGCCTTTTTCCAGCAGAAGGTAGACCATTTGGAATTGACGGGTGACCACGGACACGGAGAACGCCCCCTTCTGCCCGCAGCGCCAAAGAGCGGCCCTGCGGGAACCTCGTTTTGTTCTCATTTTACCATATATAAAGAGGAAGGGGAAGCCCCGGATGAGGCTTCCCCTTGGTTTTGCGGTGTTACCACGCGGCGCCGCTGTCACGCTGCGAAGCGGTCAGGGCGCTCGGTCGCTTCTCCGCGCTTCTTGTCACGCTGCGCGCCCCTGCGCTCGCCCTCGCTCCGGTCCAAGCTCCCCTGCGCGGCTATCCTCGCGCTTCTAATCCAGCTCAAACTGCCCGGTATACAGCTGGTAGTACCGCCCCTGCTCCTCCATGAGCTGGGCGTGGCTGCCCTTCTCCATAATCTGGCCGCCCTCGATGACCACAATGCAGTCCGCATTGCGCACGGTGGACAGGCGGTGGGCGATGACGAACACGGTGCGCCCCTCCATCAGGGCGTCCATGCCCTGCTGAATGTGCTGCTCGGTGCGGGTGTCGATGGAGGACGTGGCCTCGTCCAGCACCATGATGGGCGGGTCCTTCACCGCCGCCCGGGCGATGGACAAAAGCTGCCGCTGGCCCTGGGACAGGTTGGCCCCGTCCCCCGTCAGCATGGTGTGGTAGCCCTCGGGCAGGCGGCGGATGAAGCCGTCCGCGTTGGCGGTGCGTGCGGCGGAGATGCACTCCTCGTCGGTGGCGTCCAGCCGGCCGTAGCGGATGTTGTCCATCACCGTACCGGTGAACAGGTGGGTGTCCTGAAGCACCGCCCCCTGGCTCAGCCGCAGGGAGTCCTTCTCAATATCCCGCACGTCGATGCCGTCGCAGGTGATAATCCCCCCCTGAATTTCGTAAAACCGGTTGATGAGGTTGGTGACGGTGGTTTTCCCCGCCCCGGTGGAGCCCACAAAGGCGATCTTCTGCCCCGGGTTGGCGTAGACGGTGACCTCCTTCAAAACACGCTTGCCCTCCACGTAGGAGAAGTCCACCTGGTTAAGCCGCACCGCGCCGCGCAGCTCGGTATAGCAGAACTCCTCGCCGGGGACGTTGCGCACCGCGCCCCGGATCAGGTGCAGGCCCATCTGCCCGTCGGGGCCTGGGTACTTCCAGGCCCAGCCGTGGGCGGCCATCTCCTCCAGAGTGAGGGGGGTGAGGGCGCCGTCCTTTTCCAGCCGCACCCACAGCCCGGTCTTGGAGTCCTGGCCCGGGGGCAGCAGCTTGAGTGCGGCGCCCTCCCTGTCCGCCTGGCCCAGCTCGTACAGCGTCTCGTCCTCCCCCACGGACACGGGGACCAGGGCGAGGCCGCAGCCGCGGGGCACCTTCCAGGCCCAGCTTTTCGGGCGGCCCTGGCCGCTGAATTTGGACAGGGAGCCGTTGGCGTCCTTCTCCACCGGCACCAGGGTGACCTGACCCCGGTCCACCTCGGGCTGGGTGTCCATGACGGCGAAGATGCGCTCCGCCCCCGCCATGGCGGACAGCAGGGAGGTC
>CAJUEG010000026.1 GCA_910584835.1 uncultured Oscillospiraceae bacterium
CTGCACATCATCGACCGGGTGGGCGGCGGCGACAGCTTCGGCGGCGGGCTGATCTACTCCCTGCTGACGGGCAAGTCCACCCAGGCGGCGGTGGAGTTCGCCGTGGCGGCCTCCGCCCTGAAGCACTCCATCGAGGGCGATTACAACATGGTCACCGTGGCCGAGGTGGAGAAGCTGGCCGGCGGCGACGGCTCCGGGAGAATCCAGCGGTAAGCAAAGAAGCGCGAGCGCAGGCGCGCAGGGGAGCTTGGACCGAAGCGAGGGGAAAAGCCCAGGGCCAGCGAAGCTGGGCCGGGTTTTGCCCGAGACGGAGGGGCGCTGCGTGCCGGTGGCACGCGTTCAGCGCCGACCGAGCCGAAGGCGAGACAGCCGAGCCGCAGCGCGCCCAGCGCGAGCGTGACAGGGTAAGAAGCGCGAGCGCAGGCGCACAGGCCCGGACGAACCGAAGCGATGAGCGTCATACATACCCGGCAATATCAAGCGCTGAACTAAAATGGGAGGCCGTCCGTTCCTGACAGGGCGGGCGGCCTGCCGTATTTTTTGTGGGAGGAAACGTCATGAAGGAATTTATGGACAAGGATTTTCTGCTGAGCACCGAGACCGCCCGGCACCTGTTCCACGATTACGCCGAGACCATGCCCCTGGTGGACTACCACTGCCACATCTCCCCCAGGGAGATCTATGAGGACC
This sequence comes from uncultured Oscillospiraceae bacterium, assembly GCA_910584835.1. GTDB lineage: Bacteria > Bacillota > Clostridia > Oscillospirales > Oscillospiraceae > Enterenecus. The sequence goes on from CAJUEG010000026.1 coordinate 691, forward strand.
GCCGGTTCGACGACCTGGCCCAGGTGTGGCTGGGGGGGGAGAACCCGGACGGCACCTATTTCGGCGACCACTATAAGTGGCGCCTCATGCGGTCCAACGGCGTGAGCGAGGAGTACGTCTCCGGCTCCAAGCCCAGCTTCGAGCGGTTTGTGAAGTTTGCTGAGACCCTGGAGATGGCCATCGGCAACCCCATGTACCACTGGTGCAATCTGGAGCTGCGGCAGTTCTTCGGCTACGACAAGCCCCTCACGCCGGAGACCGCCCGGGAGTGCTGGGACTTCTGCAACGAAAAGCTGCGCCACGACCCCGGCCTCACCGTCCGCGGCATCATCAAAAAGGCCAACGTGGCCATGGTGGGCACCACCGACGACCCCATCGACTCCCTGGAGTGGCATGAGAAGATTGCCGCCGACCCCACCATCGGCGTGAAGGTGTGCCCCTCCTTCCGCCCGGACAAGGCCATCAACATCAGCAAGCCCGGTTTTGCGGAGTACATCGGCAAGCTGGCCGCCAGCGTGGGCAAGGAGAGCCTGGACAGCGTGGAGGACGTGTGCGCCGCCCTGACCCAGCGCCTGGAGTTCTTCGCCAAGCTGGGCTGCCGGGCCAGCGACCACGGCCTGGACTACATCCCCTTCCGTCCCTGCTCCCCCAAGAAGGCCAACGAGGCGTTCCAGAAGGCCATGGCCGGCGAGGACGTGAGCGTCAAGGACGCCGAGCGGTATCAGACCGCCATCCTGCTCCACCTGGGCCGGGAGTACTACCGGCTGAACATTGCCATGCAGCTGCACTACTCCTGCATGCGCAATATGAACGAGCGGATGTACGCCAAGATGGGCCCGGACACCGGGTTCGACGCCATCTCCCAGAACACCTGCGGCGAGGCCGTGGCCCGGCTGCTCTCCGCCCTGGACGCCGAGGGCCGCTGTCCCAAGACCATCCTCTACTCCCTGAACCCCGCCGACAACGAGCAGCTGGGCACCATCCTGGGCTGCTTCCAGTCCGACGAGCTGCCCGGAAAGATCCAGCACGGCTCCGCCTGGTGGTTCAACGACACCAAGTCCGGCATGGAGGCCCAGATGAAGTCGCTGGCCAACCTGGGGCTGCTGGGCAATTTCGTGGGCATGCTCACCGATTCCCGCTCCTTCCTCAGTTACGCCCGGCACGACTACTTCCGCCGCATCCTGTGCAACCTGATCGGCGGCTGGGTGGAGAACGGCGAGTACCCCAACCATGAGGCGTCCCTGAAGAAGATCGTGGAGGGCATCTGCTACAACAACGCTGCCCGGTACTTCGGGCTGTGAGCGCGGCGGTGGAAAGGACCCCGGCGGAGCGGCGGCAGAACCAGCTGCTGTACTGCGTTCTGTTCAGCTTCTTTGTCAGCGGGGCGGCGTCCCAGCCCCTGGGGTCCTTTATCCCCTTCCTGCGGGAGACCTACGGCTTCAGCTACGACCTGTCCGGCGTATTGCTCAGCTGCCAGTCGGTGGGCAACCTGATCTCGGTGCTGCTGGCGGGCTTTCTGCCGCTGTGGCTGGGGCGGCGGCGGGCGGTGCTGGTCACGGCGGTGTGGATGATGGTGGCCTACCTCATCTTTGCCGCCGGGCTGGGAGCTACGCCGCTGCTGGTGGCCGCCTTCCTCATGACGGGGGTGGCCCGGGGAGGAAACTCCAATTTCGCCAACACCATGATCTCCACCCTGCCCGGGGAGAAGGCCACCCGGGGATTTAACCTGCTCCACGGCTGCTTCGCGGTGGGGGCGCTGCTCTCGCCGGTGCTGCTGGTGTTCTGCGCGGGGCGGTGGCCCGCTTTCGGCTGGCGGCTGATGGCGGGGCTGCTGTGCCTGGTGTGCCTGAGCCAGCTCATCGTATACGCCAGAATGCCCCTGCCCGCCGAGCCACCCCGGAAAGGGGTGCGCGCGGCAGACCGCAGCTTTTTGAAGGTGAAGCAGTTCTGGCTGGGCAACGCCATGCTGCTGTTTTATATGTCGACGGAGTACGCCATCGTGGGGTGGCTGGTGACCTACTTCCAGGACACGGGCATTCTGGACGCCAGCCGGTCCCAGCTGATGAACAGCCTTTTGTGGCTGGTCATATTCATCGGGCGGATGGCCGGCGCCGCCATCACCGGGAAAGTGTCCCGGAACAAGCTGCTGCTGCTGGACGGGGTGGGCTTCTTCGCCTGCTTCCTGGTGATGTTCTTCAGCCGAACCCCGGCGCCCATCATCCTGGGCCTGGTAGGGGTTGGCCTGTTCATGGCCACCATCTACCCCACCGCCTTTGCCTTCGGCAGCGACTGCATCCGGGGCAACGACCTGGGGTGCAGCATGATGATTTTCACCGGCAGCGCGGGCGGCATCATCACCCCCTTCCTGGTGGGGCAGGTGGCCGAGCGGGCGGGTATTCAGGCGGGCATGGGCCTGGTGGCCGTGCTCACCGCGCTGCTGCTGCTGAGCATCGTGCTCAGCGTGCTCAGCGTGAAGCGGATGGCCGCCCGGGAGAACAAAATCAATTGACCGAAAGGGAGAGCGAACATGGAAAAACTGTGCTATCAGACGCTGGAAAAGCTGGGCTATCAGGGGTATCTCCTGAAGGACGCGCCGGAAAAGGTGCTTCAGTTCGGCGAGGGGAATTTCCTGCGGGCCTTTGTCAACTATTGGTTTGACGTGTCCAACGAGAAGGCGGGATGGAACGGCAAATGCGTACTGGTCCAGCCCATCGCCCCGGGGCTGGCCAAGCTCATCAACGACCAGGAGGGGCTGTATACCCTCTACCTCCGGGGCCGGGAGAACGGCGAGCGGGTGGACAAAAAGCGGGTCATCTCCTCCGTCTCCCGCTGCCTCAACCCCTATGAGAGGGCGGACTTCGACGCCATGATGGAGGTGGCTGTCTCCGACGACCTGGAGTACGTGGTGTCAAACACCACCGAGGCGGGCATCGTCTACGACAGCGCCTGCCAATTGGACGACGTACCCGCCTCCTCCTTCCCCGGCAAGCTGACCCAGGTGCTGTACAGGCGCTGGCAGGCGGGCAAGCCCGGGCTGGTCATCCTGTCCTGCGAGCTCATCGACAACAACGGCAAAGAACTGCTCAAGTGCGTCAACCAGTACGTGGACCAGTGGGGGCTGGAGGACGGCTTCAGGGAGTATGTCAACGAGGGGTGCACCTTCTGCTCCACCCTGGTGGACCGCATCGTCCCCGGCCGGGTGAAGGACCCCGCCGAGGCCGCCAAAATGGAGGAGGCCAACGGCTACCACGACGAGCTCATCGACGTGGGCGAGATCTTCGGCGTGTGGAACATCGAGGGGCCGGAGTGGCTGGCGGAAAAGCTGCCCTTCAAAAAGGCGGGGCTCAACTGCCCGGTGGTGCCCGACGTGACCCCCTATAAAAAGCGCAAGGTGCGCATTTTGAACGGCGCCCACACCGGCTTTGTGCTGGGGGCCTATCTGGCCGGCTTTGACATCGTGCGGGACTGCATGCAGGACGACACGGTGCGCGGCTTTATGAACAAGATGCTCTACGAGGAGGTCATCCCCACCCTGCCCCTGGACAAGAAGGACCTGGAGGACTTTGCCAGCGCCGTCCAGGACCGGTTCAACAACCCCTTCGTGGACCACGAGCTGATGTCCATCTCCCTCAACTCCACCTCCAAATGGCGGGCCCGGAACATGCCCTCCTTCCTGGAGTATATCGAAAAGACCGGCAAGCTGCCCCCCTGCCTCACCATGAGCTTTGCCGCCTACATCGCCTTTTTCTCCAACGACATCCAGGAGCTGAACGACAAGGGCCTGGTATGCAGACGGCCCAAGGGCAATTCCTACACCTGCTCCGACGACCGCTGGGCGCTGGAGTTCTACTATGAGCATCGGAACGACAGCCCGGAGGGGCTGGTCCGCGCCGTCATGACCAACGAGCGGATGTGGGGCCGGGACCTGACCCAGGTGGCCGGCTTCGAGGACGCGGTGGTGTCCGGCCTGAAGCTCATCCGGGAGCAGGGGGCCAAGGCGGCCTACGCCGCCTGCCTGTGAGGGGGGACGGCGATGAAAGTCATCCGCCTCCACCCCCGGGACAACGTGGCGGTGGCCCTGGAGGACGTGGCCAAGGGCGAGGGGCTGTCCGTTGACGGCCTGGAGCTGGCCGCCGCGGAGAACGTCCAGCGGGGGCACAAGATCGCCCTGTCCCCCATCCCCGCCGGAGAAAGCATTATAAAGTACGGCTGCGCCATCGGCACGGCCAGAGAGGATATCCCCCGGGGAGCCTGGGTCCATGTCCATAATGTGCGCACGGGCCTGTCCGAGGGCGGGGAGTACCGCTATGACCACAAGACCTACGAGCTGCCAAGCGTAAAGCCCCGCACCTTCCGGGGCTACTGCCGGGCGGACGGCCGGGCGGCCATCCGCAACGAGCTGTGGATCATCCCCACCGTGGGCTGCGTCAACTCCATCGCCCAGCGGCTGGTGCGGGAAAACCGGCACCTGGTCCAGGGTACGGTGGAAGGGCTTTACACCTTCCCCCACCCCTTCGGGTGCAGCCAGATGGGGGACGACCACGCCCAGACCCGCAGGCTGCTGGCGGCGCTGGTCCGCCACCCCAACGCGGGGGGAGTGCTGGTGCTGAGCCTGGGATGCGAGAATCTGACCCAGGAGCAGTTCAAGGAGGAACTGGGGCCCTATGACGAAAACCGGGTGAAGTTCCTGGTGTGCCAGGAGGTCCCCGACGAGATCGCGGCGGGCTCCGCCCTTTTAAAGGAACTGGCGGACTACGCCGGGAGCTTCCGGAGGGAGGACATCCCCGCGTCTGAGCTGGTGGTGGGGATGAAGTGCGGCGGGTCGGACGGCCTGTCCGGCATCACCGCCAACCCCACCGTGGGCCGGTTCTCCGACCGGCTCATCGCCCTGGGGGGGTCCACGGTGCTCACAGAGGTGCCCGAGATGTTCGGCGCGGAGTCCATCCTCTTTGAGCGGTGCGGGAGCGAGGCCGTGTTCCAAAAGGCGGTGTCCATGATTGAGGACTTCAAGCACTATTTCACCTCCCACAACCAGGTCGTATACGAAAACCCCAGCCCCGGCAACAAGGCGGGGGGGATCACCACCCTGGAGGACAAGTCCTGCGGCTGCGTCCAGAAGGGGGGCAGCGCCCAGATCGTGGACGTGCTGGGCTACGGCGAGGCCGTGACAAAGAAGGGGCTGAACCTGCTGTCCGGCCCGGGCAACGACCTGGTGTCCGCCACCGCGCTCACCGCTGCGGGAGCCCACCTGATTCTGTTCACCACCGGCCGGGGCACCCCCTTCGGGGCCCCCGCGCCCACGGTTAAAATTTCCACCAATACCCCCCTGTTTGAAAAAAAGGGGAACTGGATTGACTTCAATGCCGGTACCGTGGCCCAGGGGGAGAGCCTGGACGCCGCGGGGGAGCGGCTGCTGGACTTTGTGATGGAGGTGGCGGGCGGCAAGCTCACCCGCACCGAGGAACAGGGGTTCCGGGAGATCTCCATCTTCAAGGACGGCGTGGTGCTCTGAAATCCCGGCGGAGCCGAAAGGGAAAGCCTGCTGAAACGCTTCAGCAGGCTTTTCCTTATGTCCGCCCTTCGGTATAATGTGATAAACAATATCCGGGCGGCAGCGGGGCAAAGCGCGGCGGGTTTCCGTGTTTCGGTGCGGCATGCGAGGGGAAAGCCGGGGGATACGCGGGCTGCCCGCCGGCCGGGACTTGAGGCCGGAAAAGGGCCGCGGCGGGGGCCTGATTTTATGCCGAGGGGCGGTCCGCAGCCGTGATACCACATCACTGCGGCAAGGAATTGTGTAGGATTAAGATGCACATACCACATCTTGTGGAAGGATAGTTCAGAGGACAGAAACAACTGGAAAAACAGGGACGCTGGAGAAAATAGGAACATTTTACCAACAAATCCGTGCCAGGTTTCCGTGGTTAAAGAGGTAAAAATGGGTTGCGTTTTTTTAAGTGCTGTGCTATACTTAATTTTGCTATACTGTGGTGGGTGAAAGCGCCTGTTGCGGTAGAGGGAGGCTATGCTGCGGTCCGGTCTCATCTGCGGTTTGCCTAGTTATAGGGTGCTGCTGGAGAACGGAGTCTGCCTGATTTGGACGGCCCCCCGCTTTTTGCATGTTCTGAAACGTTGATTCATAGTATTCATGATGTGTGCCATGGGCAGGCCATGGCCGCACACTTTGGAGGGTCAGGTATGGATATTTTAACAAGCAACTCCGCTCTCTTGCTGGAAAAATCTGTGGGCTTCCTCTGGACGAAGCAGGCTGCGATCCTGGACAATATTGCCAATGCGGAGACCCCCAACTACAAAGCCAAGGTGGTCACCTTCGAGGAGAGCATTCGGAGCAGGCTGGAGCAGGCCGCCGTCCGTCCCGAGGGCGCGAAGGAGTCGGTGCGGGACATTCTGGGGGACCCGGAGGTCACCGTGTTCGAGGCCCGGGAGCAAGAGCGTATGGACGATAACGGCGTGGACACCACCGAGCAGATGGTGGAGCTGATCCGCAACGCCTATCAGCAGCAGTACGTCTACCAGGCCATCAACAAGCACTATTCCATTTTGCGCATGGCCGTCAGGGGCCAGTAAGATGCGCTTGAGCCGCCCCGGGCATGCGGGACGCGACAATACTTAGGGGGTATGCAACCATGGGTTTCATGAGCTCTATCAATATCATTGGCTCCGGCCTCACCGCCCAGCAGCTGCGGCTGGACATCGTGGCGGAAAATGTAACCAACTCTCAAACCACGCGGGTGGAGAACGGCGAGGGGGCCTACCGCCGGAAGATGGTGGTGTTCGAGGCGGTGAGCGGCCGGGACAGCTTCCGGGACGCCATGGCCCGGGCGATGAGCGGCGCGGCGTCCAACGATGGGGTGAACCCCGCCGCCGGCGGCGTGCGGGTGACCGAGATCGTGGAGGATGAGTCCCCCATGAAGATCGTCTATGACCCCACCCACCCCGACGCCGACGAGGACGGCTACTTGGAGCTGCCCAACGTGGACATGGTGAAGGAGATGGCCGACGCCATGGCGGCCACCCGGGCCTTCGCCTCCGACGTCACCGCTTTCAACACGCTGAAATCCGTCATCTCCAGCGGGCTGGAGGTCGGCCGGTAAGGGCTGCCGCTTTCATTATTAAAATTAAAGGAGAGAAACTGCCATGATCGACGGAATCCCCGGCATTGCCGCCCCCGCGGGCATGAGCGGCATCACGGGCATCACCAATACCATTCAGACAATTGTTCCCCCCGTCCAGCCCGGGCAGGAGGAGAAGCCCACCGAATTGGGCGAGGTGAAGGACAGCACGTTTGGCTCTCTGTTCACCGGCCTCATCCAAAATGTGAAGGACACCGACGCCGAGTTTACCCAGGCCCAGTATCTGCTGGCCACCGGCCAGTTGGAAAATCCTGTGCAGATGGGCATCGCCGCCTATAAAAATGAGATCGCGGTGGATCTGCTGGTCCAGATGCGCAATAAGGCGCTGGACGCTTACAACGAGCTGAAGAATATGAGCGTCTAAGGCCAGGGGCCTGCCAAGGGCAAAGAACGCGGAGAGCGGAGTTGATAGGGCTTGAACAAGGAAAAGCTGCAGGGCTATTTTGAAAAGGTAAAAACAGCCCTGGGAAAGGTTTCCAAAAAAATATGGATTATTATCGGTGCCACGGTGGCAGCTCTTGCCATCGGCATCGTCATTTTCCTGAATACCAGGCCCTACGCCCCCCTGATCGCCGGCGCGACCAATGAGGAGGCCGGGGCCGTGCTCACCTGGCTCCAGGAGCAGGGGGTTACCAACTACCGCATGGAGGGGACAGGCACTGTTTTGGTGCCGGAGGGCCAGGCTGCCAGCCTGAAAGCCCGGTTGCTGGCGGATCAGTATTCCCAGGCCAACGCCTCCCCCACCGGCTACTTTGAGCAGGTCGGCGCCCTGTCCACCCAGGCGGACCGGCTTCAGGCCAAGCTCACTGACCTGCAGGGCCGGATGGAGCGGACCATCTGCCAGTTCCCTGGTGTGCGCAGCGCCACGGTGAACATCAACCTGGGCGAGGACCGGGGATATGTGCTGGACTCCAACAACGTGGTGAAAGCCTCCGCTGCCGTGATGCTCACCATGCAGAACGGCAAGACTCTTACCAACGAGCAGGCCAACGCTATCCGCAACTATGTGGCCTACAGCGTGGCCGGGCTCAATATAGAGTCCGTCAGCATTGAGGACACCGACGGCCACGACTACTCCGGCCAGTCCAGCGGCGTGGGCTCGGCGGCGGCCAGCTCCGCGCTGAAGCTCCAGCTGGAGCGGCAGATCGGCGATGATTTTGAAAAGAAGATTCACCAGGCGCTGGACCCCATCTACGGCGCGGGCAATGTGTCCGCCACCGTCAATGTGGAGGTGGAGCTGGGCGACAAGACCATCAATGACTACCAGGTCACCCTGCCCGAATTTGCCCAGGGCGGCGAGACCGGAGGCCGGGGCATTATCGGCAAGCAGTTTTATACATATCAGTTCCTTACTCCCGACGAAGCCGCCGTGGGCGGCGTGGTGGGCACCCCGTCCAACGCCGAGCTTCCCACCTATGTGGAGCCGGGGGACGCCGCGGCGGAGCTCCAGGGCATCCTGGAGGAGCAGCATCAGACTGAGTACGACAATTCCAAGACCCAGACCCAGATGGTGATTACCGCGGGCACCATCTCCAAGGTCACCGCCACAGTGGGCATCGACGCGGCGGACTATCCCAATGTGGATCTTGAACTGATCCGCTCCGGCGTGGCCGGGGCCACCGGCATTGAAGTCCCCCTGGTGCTGGAGGAGGGCATGACCGCCCAGCAGTACCTGGCCCGGCAGATCACTATCATCAACGAGGTGTTCTACGAGGAGCCCGTGCCCGAGCCCGAGCCTTCCGGCTGGCAGGCGCTGGGCATCCCGCTGTGGGTGGTCATCGCCGCGGGCGCCGGACTGCTGCTGTTCGCCATTGTGCTGACCATCATTCTGCTGGTGCGGGGCAAGAAGCGCAAGAAGCAGGAGGCCGAGCAGCGGGCGGTGGAAGAGCTGCTGGCGGTGGCAATGCCCCAGCAGACGGCGGACGGCGTACAGGTGGACGAAAACGGCGAGCCTGTGGGTGCCGACGTGATGGACCTGCACACCGAGCGGAGCATGGAGCTGCGCCAGAGCATCCGGGAATACGTGGACGAGAACATGGAGGTCGCGGCGCTGCTGATCAAGAGCTGGCTGAAGGAGGATGGAGACAATGGCTGACACCGCCGTGGCGGGACAGAAAACTGCCGCACCCGCAGAGGCAAAGACCGGCACGGGCCGGAAAAGGCCGGCCAATGAAGTCCCCCTCACCGGCGCGCAGCGGGCAGCCACCGTCATCATCGCCCTGGGCGTGGAGCGGGCATCCGCCCTTTACAAGCACATGGAGCCGGACGACGTGGAGCAGCTCACCCTGGAGGTCGCAAAAATGGGCTTCCTGGGTTCGGAGCAGACCGAGGAAATCCTGTATGAGTTCTACCAGCTGTGCCGCACCAACCGTGCGGTGACCGAAGGGGGCCTGGAATACGCACGCACGGTGCTGGAAAAGGCCTATGGCGCCCAGACGGCGGACGAGCTGCTGGGCAAGGTGACCAAATCCCTGCAGAACCGCTCCTTCTCCTTCATGGAAAAGGCGGACGACAAGTCCCTGTTCTCCGCGCTGCAGAACGAGCGCCCCCAGACCATTGCCCTGGTGCTGTCCTACGTGGAGCCGGACAAGGCTGCAGGCGTCATCTCCCAGCTGGATGAGAAACGCCAGATCCAGGTGGTGGAGAGCATGGCCAAGATCGAGAGCGTGTCCCCCGTGGCAGTCAAGATCATCGAGGCGGAGATGCGCAAGAAGTTCTCCAACATTGTCACCAACGCCAACGTCAAGGTGGGCGGCATCGACTACGTGGCCGACGTGATGAACAATATTGACCGCGCCAGCGAGAAGAACATCTTCGACGGACTGTCCGCCTACGATCAGGAGCTGGCCGACGAGATCCGCAAGCGGATGTTCGTGTTCGAGGACATCATCACCATGGACGACCGCTCCGTCCAGCGCTTTGTCCGGGACTGCGACCCGCGGGACCTGGTGCTGGCCCTCAAGACCGCCAACGAGGAGGTCTCCAAGAAGCTGCTCAGCAACATGTCCACCCGTATGGCGCAGAACATCCGGGACGACCTGGAGATTACAACCAACGTCAAGCTGAAGGACGTGGAGGACGCCCAGCAGCGCATTGTGGATATCATCCGCGACCTGGAGGAGAAAAACGAGATCATCATAGCGAAGGGCGGAAAGGACGATATCATTGCCTAACATTTTCAAAGCCTTTTCCAAGGCGAAGGCCGAACCCTATCAGTTCCCCGACGCGGCGGAGCTGGTGGTGGAGCCGGAGCCCGAGGAGGAGCAGCCCGCCCCGGAGGAGAGCCCGCCGGAGGGGGCGGAGGGGCTGGACATACGGGTGGCCGATCCGGAGCCGGAGGCTGAGGGCGACCCGGAGCCGGAGCCGGAGGAGAACCCCGTAAGCTATGCCCAGCTCCAGGCCGAGGTGATTCTGGCCGACGCCCGGCGGGAGGCCGAGGAACTGATGGCCAAGGCCCGGGCGGACGCCAAGCGGGAGGCGGAGGAGGTCTTCGCCAAGGCCCGGGAGGATGGACGCCAGGAGGGCTATGTCCAGGGAATGGCCGAGGCGTCCGAGGAGTCCAGGCAGCTGCGGGAGGAACAGGCCAAGCGCCTGGAAGAGGAGGTCCACCGCTTCATGGAGCAGGCGGGCGTGGCCCTGGACCGGCAGATGGACCAGAGCGTGGCCGACCTGCGGGACCTGGCCCTGGCGGTGGCGGAGAAGGTGGTGTGCGTCAGCCTGAAGAGCAGCGGCGACGTTATCAGCCGGATGATCCAGACCGCCATCGACAAGCGGAAGAAAAAGGAATGGGTGCACATATACATATCTGAGTGCGACGCCAAGCGGCTCACCCAGATTCCCGCCTCCTTGTCCGCGGCCCTCAGCGCCCTGTCGGACCGGGTACGGCTCATCCCCATGTCCGACGACGAGTCGGGTACCTGCATCATCGAAATGCCCGACGAGATTGTGGACGCCAGCGCGGCCACCCAGCTGAACAATCTGCGGACCATCCTGATGGACACCGCCAACAGCGCGTCGGGGATGAACCTGTTTCACTGATATATCGCAAGGCCCCCTTTCTCCCAGGCCGGGAACGGGGCCGTGAGGCACAGGCCGGTGGAGTGAAAATATGCCTTCCGTATTTCAACAAATGACCCGGCAGGTCTATAACGCGGAGCCCTACAGCCTGACGGGGAAAATCGAAAACATCGTGGGCATGTCCATCGAGGCCAGCGGCGGCCGGGCCGCCGTAGGCGACATCTGCCGGATCTACAACGGCGACTCCGGCGGGCAGGTCACCGCCGAGGTGGTGGGCTTCAAGAACGACCACATTCTGCTCATGCCCTACTCGGATATGAGCGGCATTTCGGCGGGCAACTTCGTGCGCAATACCGGGCGGCAGCTCACCCTGCAGGTGGGCGAGTTCCTCCGGGGACGCATCATCAACGCCTTGGGCCAGCCCATTGACGGCAAGGGTCCCTTCGAGGGGGGAACCCCGTACTGTGTGGGCGGCAACTACATAAACCCCCTCCAGCGCCCCCCCATCCGGGAGCGCATCCAGTTCGGCGTGAAGGCAATCGACGGCCTGATTACCATCGGAAAGGGCCAGCGTATCGGCATATTTGCCGGGTCCGGCGTGGGCAAGTCCACCCTGATGGGCATGATCGCCAAGAACGTGACGGCCGACATCAATGTCATCGCCCTGGTGGGCGAACGGGGCCGCGAGGTTCTGGAGTTTGTGGAAAAGGACCTGGGCCCCGAGGGAATGAAGCGCTCCATCCTGGTGGTGGCCACCTCGGACCAGCCCGCCATGCTGCGCATGAAGTGCCCCAGCGTAGCCACCGGCATCGCCGAGTTTTTCCGGGATCAGGGCTACGACGTGCTGCTGATGATGGACTCCCTCACCCGTTTTGCCATGGCCCAGCGGGAGATTGGGCTGGCCATCGGCGAGCCGCCGGTGGCCCGGGGCTACACCCCGTCCATGTACGCCGAGATGCCCAAGCTCCTGGAGCGCAGCGGCAATTTCAGCCGGGGCTCCATCACGGGGGTGTACACGGTGCTGGTGGAGGGCGACGACACCAACGAGCCCATTGCCGACACGGTGCGCGGCATTCTGGACGGGCACATCGTCCTGTCCCGGCAGCTGGCCAACTCCAACCACTACCCCGCTATTGACGTGAGCGCCAGCATCTCCCGCCTGATGGTGGAGATCGTCTCCCCGGAGCACCGGCAGCTGGCCTCCCGTATAAGGGATATCATGAGCGTGTACGAAAAGAACGCCGACCTGGTGGCCATCGGGGCCTACAAGCCGGGAAGCAACCGCAAGCTGGACTTTGCCATGTCCAAGATCGACGCGGTGAACAGCTTTCTGACACAGGATGTGGACGAGGCGTTTTCCTATGAGCAGTCCGTGGAGGAGATGGGCAGGCTCCTGAAATAAACCGGCGAGGTGCACAGATAGATGAAGAAATTCAAATTCTCCCTGGACTCGGTGCTGTCATACAAGCAGCAGGTGCTGGACTCTCTGAAGGGGGAGCACGCCGCCATCCTGGCCCAGGTCCGGGAGCAGGAGGATGTGCTGGAGGCGGTGTGGCAGGACTACCGGGACTGCAATGAGGAATACCGCCGGCGCAAGCTGGAGGGGCTGACCGTGGCCGACGCCATGTTCTACCAGAACGGCCTGCGGGTGCTGGAGGCGGAGATTGAACGGGAGACCGCCAGGCTGGAGGAGCTTCGCAAACAAGAGGAGGCCAAGCGCCGGCAGGTGGTGGACGCCAAGATCGACACCTCCTCCATCGAAAAGCTCAGGGAGCACAAGCTGGAGGACTATAACAAGGCGGTGCAGAAGGCGGAGGAAAACCTCATCGACGAGTTTGTCAGCTCCGCCCGGGCCCGGGCCAGCATCGGCGCGTAGAATAAAACCGTCCAAATACGGCGCCTGCGCCGTTTTGGAAATAAATATCCCAATATAAGGAGGTGTAACAAACATGGAACAGACGAACAACATCGGCATGGCGCTGCTTCAGACCATTGCCGGCCAGGCTCAGCTGCCGAAAACCGGCAAGAGCGACGAGGCGGACGAGTTCCAGAAGCTGCTGGAGGAAAAATCTCAGGAGAAGGACCCGCTGCTGGAGCAGCCCGAGAAGGCGGAGGCGCCGGCGGCACAGAAGCCCGCTGAAAAGACCGCCCCCGTCCGGGAAAAGGAAAATCCTCTGGAGCGGGCCAAAAAGCTGGCGGAGCAGGGCGCTTGGTTCACCCAGCCCCAGATCGGGTACGTTGACGTTGACCCGGAGACCGGCGAGACCATCGCGGTGTACCAGCCCGGCGAGTATGTGCTGGCACATGTGGGCGGACAGACTGAGATCATCCCCACCACCGGCCTGGAGCCTTGGGAACAGCTTCAGGTGCAGCAGCTTCTGAACAACGCCGAACAGGTCGTCGATGTCTCCGACCCGGAGGCGGACGCCCTGCTGGAGGCCACCGACCCCACCGTGGAGCACGGCCCGGCCCAGCTGCTGGAAAAAGTGGTGAACGAGCAGGTGGGAAAGAGCGCTGAGAGTGCGGTGGAGAAAGTCCAGCCCCAGGAGACGGACGACGACGGACAGGTGGAGCTTTTGGACGCCCAGCAGGCGCCCCGGCAGCTCTTCCGCGATGTGGAGGCGGCCCCGGTGAAGGTGGGCGAGACGTATGACGCCCAGCAGACCCAGGAGCCCGACGTGGCCAAGCAGATCGACGCGCAGCTGGCCCAGGCCCTGCAAAAGGGCGAGTCTGTGGTGCGCATCCAGCTGACCCCGGAGCGTCTGGGCACCGTCACCGTGGAGATCAGCCAGAACGCCGGCGGGATTATGCACGTGGCCCTCAGCGCCCACAGCGCCGAGACACGCGGACTGCTGGAGCGGCACGCGGGCGACCTGCAGGGGATGCTCAGCAGCCGCGGGCAGGAGGTCCAGGTGGACGTTCAGCGCCAGCAGGAGAGCCAGCAGAACCAGAACCAGCAGCACCAGCAGAACTACGACGGCCGCAACGGCCACGCCCAGGACGGGCAGGAGCGCCGCCGGCAGCACCGGGAGCACACCAGCACCCAGGACTTTATGCAGCAGCTCCGGCTGGGCCTGATCCCTGTGGAGGAATAATACAGAAAGGAGCATAGAAGCCATGAGCAGCAATTCTATGGCAGACATTGCGGGCCTGTTGGGCGCGAGCAGCGGAATGGTTCCGACAAACAGCACCAGCCGGAAGGGAAACACCGAGCTGGATATGCAGGACTTCCTCCAGCTGATGATTGTGCAGCTTCAGAATCAGACCATTGACGACACCATGGACACCAGCGAGATGATGAATCAGATGATTCAGATGCAGATGATCTCCGCCATCTCCAACATGACCGAAACCAATGTGCAAAGCTATGCCAGTTCCCTGGTGGGGAAGCTGGTCACCATCGGCATTGTGACGGATAAAGGCCTGGAGGAGCGGGAAGTCTGGGTGACCGGCACCGGCGTGATGAACGGCCAGCAGGTGATTTTCGGCAAGGACAGCAGCGGAAAGGTTGAGACCTATGGGTTGAACCAGATCATGGCGGTGGGCCAGCTTCCGCCCCTGGAGGATGACAAGGATCCCGGCGAGGACGGGGACGGGGACGTGGAAGGCCCCGGCGAAGGCGGCGTTGAGGGCCCCGGCGAGGGCGGAGACGCTGATAAGCCGGAGGGCGGCGACCCCACACCTCCCGCAGAGGGTTCCGGCGGGGCTGAGGTCAATCCCCAATACCAGGGCGAGCAGGGCGCACCCACCAACTAAGGGAAAATGAGGTGACATGAGATGATCCAGCGTGTATCAGGACTAGAGCGCAGGGAAGCGCCGCAGGCCCGGGTACAGCAGCGCGGACCGGCGGGGGGCTTCGGCGCCATGCTCCAGCAGGAGCTGGCAAAGCAGGAGCAGCCCCAGGGCGTGGAATTCTCCAAGCACGCTATCTCCCGGGCGCAGGAGCGGGGCATTGAGGTGACGCCCGATCTGATGGACCAGCTGGCGGGCAGCGTCATCCGGGCCCAGGCCAAAGGGGCCACCAATATCCTGGCCATGGACACCGAGAAGGCTTTTATCATCAATGTGCCCAATGCCAGGGTCATCACGGCCATCACGCAAGAGGAAATGAGACAAAATATCTTTACAAACATTGACGGCGCCGTGTTCCTGTAATATGATAGACAGAAGGCAGGACCAATTTCGGATGCCTTCGGCCCGCGTCCGATTGACGCCGGCCGGGCGGCGCCACACCGAAAGGAGTTAATTTTCTTACTATGACTGGTGCAATGTATGCGGCGATTGCGGGTCTGCGGACCCACATGCAGAACCTGAACGTTATCGGCAACAACGTGGCCAACGTGAACACCTACGGCTATAAGGCCAGCCGCTCGGTGTTCCGCACCTCCATTTACACCTCCCTGTCCGGCGGTTCCGACGGCACCAACACCGTGGGCGGCAAAAACCCCTCCCAGATCGGCTACGGCGCGAACCTGGGCTCGGTGGACATCGACATGAGCACGGGCAACTACGCCGTTACCGGCAAGGCCATGGACATGATGATTGACGGCGACGGCTTCTTCATGGTGGGCGACAAGACTATTTCCGACGGCTTCGACGGAAGCGCCGACGACGTGAACGCGTTCACCGCCCTGAACCTGACCCGTGTGGGCAATTTCGAGTTCAAGGCGGACGGCTATCTGACCAATAACGACGGCCAGGTGGTCTACGGCTTCCTGTGCACCGGGATCGATCCGACTACCGGCAAGGCTACCTTCAGCGATCAGCTGGTGCCCATCCGTTATCCGGGTGTGGGAGCCGGTGCCAACGGGGAACTGGAGTTGAAATGGCCCACCACCAGGGCAGAGGGTGCCGGGGCCGACCCGAACGCGGTGGGCAAGCTCCACGACGCGCTGCAGACCGTGGCGGCCGATGCTCCTGCGGGCACTGAGGCCGAGCCCTGGCCCAAGGCCACGTTCAACGGCCTCACCGTGGATGAGAAAACCGGCATCATCAGCGGCACCTGCGCCGAGACCGGCGAGCAGGTGGTCATCGGCATCGTGGCCATCGGCATGGTGACCAACCCCAACGGCGTGACCAATCTGGGCAGCAACTATTACAAGGCCGGCGAGGGCGCGGGCAACCTGAGCGTGGCCCTGTTCGGCGGCGCGGGCGAGGATATGGGCATCACCTATGTAAACGGCGAGCTGGCCCAGGCCCCGGATGGCGCCGATGCCGCCGCCCCTGTGGACGGCTTGCGCCTGCGCAAGGGGGCGAAGAACGCCTCCATTCTCTCCGGCGGCCTGGAGATGTCCAAGACCGACCTGGCCCAGGAGATTTCCCAGATGATCCTGACCCAGCGCGGCTACCAGGCCAACACCCGTATCATCACCGTGACCGACTCCATGCTGGAGGAACTGGTCAACATGAAGCGCTGATAAAACTTAACACGGCCCGGGGAGAGCCGATCTCTCCCCGGGCTATCCCCCTGTAGTCCTATGAATAGGAAAAAGGAGGCACCACCATGATCGTTCTGACTAAGCGCAACCACGAAAAATTCCTCGTCAACCACTTGCAAATCGAGTATATTGAGACCATCCCCGAGTCCAAGATCGTCATGATGAACCACGACTTCTACCTTGTCCGCGAGAGCGTGGACGAGATCATTGATAGGATCGCCAAATATAACGCCAAGGTGATGGATGTGCACCGGCAGATCACTGTGGTGGACAATCGGTAACACCGGCGAGACAGATAAAAACGGCCTGAACGGCCTTCCGGGCGGTGAGCCGCGCCCGGAATCTGGAGGTAGAGCTTTGCAATGAATATAACCTATATCATCGGCCTGGTACTTGCAATCTTCGTGTTCCTGTTCGGCATCGTCTGCGGCATCAACATCGGCCCCAAGGCGGTGGCGGCGAACCTGCCCGTGTTCACCTTCAAGCTGGAGAACCTGTGGAACTTCTTCGATGCGGCCAGTATCTTCATCGTCATCGGCTGTACCATGGCCATCGTGGTGGCCAGCTTTCCGGCCAGCACCCTGGCGGCCATGCCCAAGCACTTCGGCATCATGCTCAATGCCAAGAAGTTCGATCCCATGAAGTACATCGACCAGCTGGTGGACCTGGCCCAGACCGCCCGTAAAAACGGCCTGCTGGCCCTGGAGGGCAAGGCCAACGAGCAGGAGGACCCCTTCTTCAAGATGGCCATCATGCTCATCGTGGACGCCAACGACCCGGACAAGGTCCGCGCCATTCTGGAGAACGACATCGAGTGCATGTCCGCCCGGCATGAGGACGCCGCGGCGCTCTACGACAAGGCGTCGTCGGTGGCCCCGGCCTTCGGCATGGTGGGTACGCTGGTGGGCCTGATCAACATGCTGGCAAACATGAATATGGACGCGGGCGGCTCCAGCACCATCGGCCAGGACATGGGCACCGCCCTGATTACCACCCTGTACGGCTGTATTCTGGCCCACATGATCTTCGGCCCCATCGCCAACAACCTGCGTATCCGGGACGGCGAGGAGGTGCTGTGCAAGCAGATCATTGTGGAGGGCATTATGTCCATCCAGTCCGGCGAGAACCCCAAGGCGCTGCGGGAGAAGCTGCTCACCTATATCCCCCAGGGCAAGCGCGACGAGGGCGCCAAGTCCTCCGGCGGGGGCGGGGAATAAGCCGGACGCTCCCCGAGACACGATGTAAGGAGTTGAAAACGTCGTGAGCGTAAAAAAGAAAAAAAGCGGTGGCGGCGGCGCCAACTGGATGGATACATACGGCGACATGGTTACGCTGCTTTTGTGCTTCTTCGTCCTTTTGTACTCCATGTCCACCATCAGCGAGGAGAAATGGCGGGCCATCATCACCAGTTTCAACCCCTTTGCCCAACTGGACGCCACCGACCCGGAGGGCAACGACGGCCCCATAGCCGACCCGGCGGACGACTCCCAGGGCGGCTACCCCACTATCCCGGACGTGGCGGCCCAGCGGGAGATCGACGATATGATTGAGGAGGTTTTCCTGGCCCTCCAGGCCATGGCGTCCCAGGGCGATATGCAAAACGCCATCCAGGTGGACATGAGCGGCGGCAAGGTGTACGTCAAGTTCACCGACACCGTGTTCTTTGACGGCAACAGCTTTGAGCTGCGCCAGGAGGCCAAGGATATCCTTTTGCAGGTGTGCGCTGTCCTGGACAAAGCGGAGCCCGCCATCGACGAGATCCGCATCCAGGGCCATACCGCCCAGCAGGACCCCAATGAGCCCAACGAGGCGTATGGAGACCGGTTCCTGGCCAGCAACCGCGCCACGGAGGTGCAGGTGTTTATCCAGGACAACAGCTCCATCTTCCCTACGCGGCTGGTGAGCGAGGGGTGCGGCCAGTGGCGGCCCGTGGCCAGCAACGAGACGCTGGAGGGGCGGCGCAAGAACCGGCGGGTGGAAATGATCATCAGCGGGCGCAACCTGGAGGAGGAGCTGAAGGGCGGCGGGCTGACCGAGTTTATTACCCAGAGCCAGGCGGGTGTAAGCGAGCAGAATCCATAAGAATACAGCAGATCAGGTGAGGTGATTCCATGTCTGAGGTTTTGTCACAAAGTCAAATCGACGCGCTCCTAAATTCCATGCGCAGCGGTGGCAGCCCAGATCAGGCGGAGGAGAAAAAGCCGGAGAAAAAGTACCGGAAATACGACTTCACCACCCCGCGCAAGTTTACAAAGGACCGCATCAAGATGCTCCACGGCATCTTTGAGAACTATACGCGGGTTATCAGCTCCCGGCTCAACGCCCAGCTGCGTACCACCTGCGAGATCACAGTGGAGAGCATTGAGGAGCAGAAGTTCTACGAATTCAACAACGCCCTCATGGAGGGGGATGTGCTGGCCATGGTGAACGTGACCATCCATCCCAGGACCGAGGGCGGGCACGAGATCCAGGCGGAGGACCCGGTGATGGTGTACCTGTCCACCCAGACGTCGTTGGGGATGATGGACAGGATGATGGGCAGCGAGGGGGAGAGCAACCGTGAGGTCCCCATGGGCTACGCCTACACCGACCTGGAACTCCAGCTGTACGAACTGTTGCTCAAGGACATCATCGCCCTGATGGGCAGCAGCTGGGAGAACTACGTGCCCGTCACCTTTGAGTATGAGCGCACTCAGGTCAACCCCACCCTGGTCACCCTGCTGAACCTGGATGAGACGGTGGTGCTGGTGGACATGAAGCTCACCTTTGGCAACAGCGAGGGGCGCATGAGCATTGTGCTGCCGGGCAACGTGCTTATGAGCATATTCGGTGAGGTCAACCGGGAGAGCATGGGCCGTAAAGCGGCCAGCGAGGACAACTCGGAGGAGATTTTTGACAAGCTGCGCGACTCCACGCTGGAAATTGTGGCCGAGCTGGGCGATACCCAGCTGTCCCTCAGCGATATTTACCATCTGAACGTGGGGGACGTGGTAAACCTGGGCAGGTCGAAGGACTCGCCGGTGTTCCTGGAGATCGGCGGGTACCAATGGTTTACCGGGCGTATGGGAACCCACAAGAAAAACATGGCCATCAAGATAGACGAGGTATGCTATTCGGCCGAACAAAGGAGCGAGTAAGGGATGGAGAAGGAAATGTTCAGCCCAATGGCGATAGACGCCTTGGGCGAAATGATGAATATCAGCCTGGGCTCCTCGGCTACCGCCGTGTCGAACATGCTGGATCACCGGGTGGACATCACAACACCCACGGTGACCGTGGTGGACGTGAAGGATTTCTCCCTGGGCAACCTGGAGCCGGCCATCGGCGTGGAGATCAAGTATGTCGAGGGCCTGGAGGGCAGCAACATCATGCTGCTCAAGCGCAGTGATATCAAGGTTATCGTGGACATCCTCATGGGCATGGAGACCGCCGATGAGGAGTTTGAGCTCAACGAGCTGACCATCAGCTGCGTATGCGAGGTCATGAACCAGATGATGGGCTCCGCGGCCACTGCCATGTCCGACTTTTTGGGGTTCCGGGTGGATATCTCCACTCCGGTGTCCTTCGAACTGGAGGATTTGGACCAGTTTAAGCAGGAACACCTCCCCCAGGGCGCAGATCAGATTGTGGTGGTCAGGTTTTTCCTGAAGATCGAGGACGCGCTGGAAAGCGAGTTTATGAACGTCATGTCGGTGGCCCTGGCCAAGGAACTGCTCAAGAGCCTGGGGCTGGAGGACGAGGTGTCCGTCGAGGCTCCCGGCGCGTCGGCGGCCCCGGCCGCTCAGCCGGCTGCGGAGACCAGCAACCGGCCTCTGAGTCAGGAGGAGATCGAGGCAATGCTGGCCGGGAACAGCGGAAACACCGGGGGCACCGCTTCCGCGCCTGAGCCTGCGCCTGAGCCCAGCAATCGGATGATGAGCCAGGAGGAGATCGAGGCGATGCTGGCGGGAGGCGCCGCCGCTCCCGCGCCTGCGCCCGAACCCTCCGGAGGCGGCCAGAAAATGAGCCAGGCGGAGATTGAGGCGATGCTGGCGGGGATGAACAGCGAGCCTGCTCCCGCTCCCGCGCCGCAGCAGGCGGCCGCGCCGGCCCCGGCCCCCGCGCCCCAGCCGCAGCCCCAGGCTCCGGCGGCCCAGGCGCCCATGCAGGGCATGCCCCAGATGGGCCAGCCCATGCAGATGCCGCCCTTCCCCATGCCGGGGCAGGACGGGAGCTTCCCCAATGGATATATGGGATATCCGCCCATGTATTATCCGCCCTATCCCTACCCCTATCCGCCCCAGGCTGAGGCCGCGGTCCAGAAGGCCGCGCCCGAACCCAAGGTCATCGCCACCAAGCCGGTGCACATGGAGGAGATGGACCCGATGGAGAAGCTGGGCAAGGAACAGGCCCAGAACCTGGAGCTCATCATGGAGGTGCCCCTCCAGGTGACGGTGGAGATCGGACGGGCCCGTCGGAAGGTACAGGATATTTTGGAGTTCGCCAAAGGCTCCCTGGTGGTGCTGGATAAGCTGGCGGGCGACCAGGTGGATCTGTTTGTCAACGGCAAGTGTATCGCCCGGGGCGAGGTGGTGGTCATCGAGGACAACTTCGGTGTGCGCATCACCGAGATCGTCCAGACCCCCGCCATTGAGATGCTGGCGGGCGGCGGCAAGTAAGGACCAGGCAGGCATACCCGGCCCCGGTACGTTTCAAACGGCGGGGTACACAACATAAATGGAAAAGGATGGATCAACCATGGCTAAGAAGATTTTGTTAGTAGACGACGCTGCTTTTATGCGCAAGATGATCAAGGACACCCTGGTAAAGAACGGCTATACCGAGGTGTTCGAGGCCGTTGACGGCGCCGACGCGGTGGAGAAGTTCGGCGAGATCGGTCCCGACCTGGTGGTGATGGACATCACCATGCCCAATATGGACGGTCTGGAGGCCCTGAAGGCCATCCGCGCCAAGGACGGCAGCGCCAACGTGGTCATGTGCTCCGCCATGGGTCAGGAGTCCATGGTTATGGACGCCGTGCGCTCCGGCGCGAAGGACTTCATCGTCAAGCCCTTCAAGCCCGACCGGGTGCTCAAGACCGTCACCTCCATTCTGGGCGCGCCCTGATGGCGGATTCCCCACGCAGGCCCGTTCTGGCCCTGGAGGCCACGGCGCTGGACAGCGTGCTCTCCCTGATGTGGATGCTGCTGTGCGTGGTGGTCATTATTGTGCTGGCCTACCTGTTCACCAGGTATGTGGCGGGCAGAAGGGGCTTTGGAGGAATCGGCGCGCCCGGAGGGACAGGCCGTTTCAAGGCGCTGGCCCGGCTGCCGCTGGGACGGGAGCAGAGCGCGGTGCTTATCCAGGCGGGAAAGCGGTACCTTCTGCTGGGAGTGGCCCCCTCTGGAGTGACACTGCTGGCGGAGCTCACAGAGGAAGAGGCCCAGGAGCTGTATGCCCAGCCCACCGGTCAGCCGCAGCCCCCCAGCTTTGGGGAGGCCCTGCGCACCGTACTCAAGCAAAAGAAACCGAGGTGAGGATGGGATGCCGACCGACGGCCTGATCAATATCAACGGCGAGAGCGTCCAGACTTTGGAGATTCTCTTCCTCACCACCATGATTGCGCTGCTGCCCTCCATGCTGGTGATGATGACCTCCTTCACCCGGTACATCATCTCCCTGTCCTTCCTGCGCAACGCCATGGGCACCCAGCAGACGCCGCCCAACACGGTGCTGGTGGGTATTGCCTTGTTCCTCACCCTCATCACCATGAACCCGGTGCTCACCCGCATCCAGACAGAGGCGTGGGAGCCGTATACGGACCAGGAAATCAGCGGGGAGGAGTTTGTGGACCGGGCCAGCGTGCCGCTGAAGGAGTTCATGATGGCCAACACCCAGTGGCGCACGGTGGAGATGTACTGCAACCTGGCCCACATTGATGTGCCGGCCGAGGGGGAGCAGGCCGTGCAGGAACTGCCTTTGCGGGTGATTGTGCCGGCCTTTATGACCCAGGAGCTGCAGGAGGCGTTCTATATCGGCTTTTTGCTGTATATCCCCTTCCTGCTCATTGACGTGGTGGTGTCCTCTACGCTGATGTCCATGGGCATGATTATGCTTCCGCCGGCCATGATCTCCACGCCCTTCAAGCTGCTGCTGTTCGTGTCCGTCAACGGCTGGCAGGTGCTGTTCTCCACGCTTGTGCAGAGCGTAAACTGATATCCGGGAAGGAGGGTGAGCCGTGGACACCACCCAGGCAATGGACCTGCTGCGGGACGCGGTGGGAGTGGCCATCAGACTGTCCAGCCCCATGCTGCTGCTGAGCATGCTGGTGGGGGTGGTGGTGGCCATTTTTCAGGCGGTCACCCAGATCCACGAGCAGACCATCTCCTTTGTGCTCAAGCTGATTGTGGTGATCAGCGTACTGCTGCTGGGAGGCGGCTGGATGCTGGACACGCTCAAGGACTATACGCTGGAGATTTTTTCGCTGATCGGCAGCTAAGCGGGGGAGGCATCCATGATCGACTGGGCGGAACTGACACGGTTCCTCTATATCACCGCCCGCATCAGCGGGTTTGTGCTGTTCAACCCCATTTTGGGCCGCCGGAATATCCCCGCCGCGTTCCGCGCGGGCATGACGCTGGTGCTGTCCGTTTTCACGGCGTCCTTGACCAGCGAGGCGGTGCCCGTCCCCGTGGGGACGGCGGAGCTGGCGGTGAGGATGCTGCTGGAGCTGGCGGTTGGCTTCCTGCTGGGCATGGTGGTGAGCTTCTTCTTCTACATTCCCCAGCTGGCAGGATCAATCATCGACACTCAGATGGGCATGACCATGAACCAGATGTATGATCCGGGGACCTCGGCCAACATGTCCGTAACAGGGCAGATTCTCAACGCCCTGATGACCCTGCTGTTTTTTGCGGCGGGCGGGCATCTGACTTTGCTGCGCATTTTCCTCACCTCCGGGGAGCTGGTCCCCTACGGCCAGGTGTCCATCGGCCTTCCCGCCTACAACCTGCTGCTGGAGCTTTTTGTGGAGTGCACTCTGCTGGGAATTAAGCTGAGCATGCCCATCCTGGCGGCGGAGCTCATCGCCCAGGTGGGGATGGGGGTGCTGATGAAGGTGATCCCCCAGATCAACGTGTTCGCCATCAACATTGAGCTGAAGGTCATTGTGGGCCTGGCGCTGCTGCTGGTGCTGATCGTCCCCTTCAGTGAGTTCCTCCTCCAGGCGGAGGCGGCGATGCTGAACGCGCTCCATGATGTCCTCGCTCTGACCGGGTGATTTCATTGAGTTATCTACTGCAAAAAAACCACACGTAGTTTTTAACAGCTTCCCCCCCTCCACCCTTCTGAGGGGCGGGCCGCACGGGACAAAAGGGGGGACAGACGTTGCCCGAGGGAAATAAAACAGAAAAAGCGACACCAAAAAAGCGGCGGGACGAACGAAAAAAGGGCAACGTCTTTAAAAGTCAGGACGCGGTGGCGGTGGCCGGACTGCTGGGCACCTTTGCCACACTCTGGGTGCTCACCGGCGCTTTTGCCGAGCAGCTGGGCGGGTTTATGACGCTGTGCCTGACCACGGCGGGGGAGGAACCCCAGGAGGTGGGCGGCTTGTGCGGCGAGCTGGCGGTCCAGGGGATCGTGCTGGTGGTGAAAACAGTGGGCATTGTGGCGGCGGCAGCCATCCTGTGCGCCGTGGCGGCCACCTTTGCCCAGACCCGGTTCCTGGTGAGCGCCGAATCCATGAAGCCAAAATTCAGCCGCATCAGCCCCCTGCAGGGCTTCAAGCGGCTGTTCTCCCTGAAAAGCCTCGTGGAGACCCTGAAAAATCTGATCAAAATCGTCATCCTGATGGCCATTATCTTCCTGAGCATCCGGGATATGTTTCTGGAGAGCTCCAACTACCTGTACACCGACCTGGGGGCGGCCGCAGCCCATTTGGTGGAGATGGCGGGAGGAATGGTGGTACGCATCTGCATTGCCTTCGTGGCGGTGGCGGCCATGGACTTCTTCTATCAGTGGTGGGACTACGAGAAGAACATGATGATGACCAAGCAGGAGGTCAAGGAAGAATATAAACAGATGGAAGGCGACCCCCAGGTGAAGGGGAAGATTAAGGAGATCCAGCGCCGCCGGGCCCAGCAGCGCATGATGCAGCAGGTGCCCGGAGCGGACGTGGTCATCCGTAACCCCACCCACTTCGCCGTGGCCCTGCGCTATAAGCCGAACCAGGACGACGCCCCCATTGTGCTGGCCAAGGGCCAGGATCACGTGGCCCTGCGCATCGTCCAGATCGCCGAGGAGAACAAAGTGGCCGTCATTGAGAATGTGCCCCTGGCCCGGGCCCTCTACGCCCAGGCGGAGCTGAACCAGATGATTCCGCCGGAGCTGTACGGCGCGGTGGCGGAGGTGCTGGTATACATCTTCAAGCTGAACGACAAAAAACAGATTGTAAAGTAGAAACAAAGGCCCTTGAGGCCCTGCAAAAGCCCACCAGGGAGGTGAATGGCCCGCCATGCTCAAACGCATCTTGGACAATGTCATAGCGCTGTTTGTGGTGGTCGTGGTCATGTTCCTGTTTATCCCGCTGCCCCCGCAGATTCTGGACATCCTGCTCATCATCAACATCGGGCTGTCCATTATGATCCTGATGATCACCATGAACATCTCGGAGGCGCTGGAGTTCTCCATTTTCCCCTCCCTGCTGCTCATTACCACCCTGTTCCGTCTGGGCATGAACGTGTCCAGCACCCGGATGATCCTCACCACCGGCGACCCCGGCGTGGTCATTCGGAACTTCGGCCAGCTGGTCACCGGCGGCAACGTTGTGGTGGGCTTCGTCATCTTCTTCATCATCGTGCTGGTCCAGCTCATCGTCATCACCAAGGGCGCCGAGCGCGTGTCCGAGGTGGCCGCCCGCTTCACCCTGGACGCCATGCCCGGCAAGCAGATGGCCATTGACGCGGACCTGTCCTCCGGGCTCATCGACGAGCAGCAGGCCCGGGTCCGCCGGGAGAAGATCCAGAAGGAGGCGGACTTCTACGGCGCCATGGACGGCGCCACCAAGATCGTCAAGGGCGACTCCACCATGTCCATCATCATCACCATCATCAACCTGTTGGGCGGCATCATCATCGGCGTGGTGGTCAACGGCGGCGACATCATGGACGTGATGCAGAACTACTGCATCCTCACCATCGGCGACGGCCTGGTGTCCCAGATTCCGTCCCTGATGATCTCCACCGCCACCGGCATGATCGTCACCCGTTCCGTGTCCGACGGCAGCCTGAATACGGATGTGGTGGGCCAGTTCACCGCCCAGCCCAGGGCGTTTACCACCACCGGCATCATCCTGGTGATTCTGGGCGTTATCCCCGGCACACCCACCGTCCCCTTGCTGCTGGGCGGGGCGGCCACGGTGGGCGGAGGCGTCTACCTCACCCGCAGGATGACCGCGCAGCGGGAGGCGGCCGTCGCGGCGGCCCAGGCTCCCGCGGAGCCCGCCGAGATGGCGGCTCCCAGCGAGAGCGACTACTACAAGGATATCAACAACGTCTACTCCCTGCTGTCGGTGGAGCCGGTGGAGATGGAGTTCGGCTACAGCCTCATCCCCCTGGTGGACGAGAGCCATGGCGGCAAGCTCATCAGCCGCATCGTCATCTTCCGGCGGCAGTACGCCCAGGATATGGGCTTTGTCATCCCCTCCATCCGGCTGCACGACGGCTCCACCCTGGGTACCAACCAGTACTCCATCCGCATCAAGGGTGAGGTGGTGGCCGAGGGCGAGATCCTGGTGGACTACTATCTGGCCCTGGAACCCCCCAACCCCCTGGGGGAGATCGACGGCATCGAGACCATCGAGCCGGCCTACGGCATCCCCTCCCGGTGGATTCTGCCGGAGAACAAGGAGATGGCGGAAATCTACGGCTACAATGTCATCGACCCGCTGTCCGTCATGCTCACCCACCTGGCCGAGACGGTGAAAAAGCACGCCTACGAGCTGCTCAACCGGGCCGAGACCATCCGCCTGGTGGAAAACCTGAAGCAGTCCGCCCCGGAGCTGGTGGAGGAGGTCGTGCCCAATATCCTGTCCTACGCCAAGCTGGAGAAGCTGCTGCGCAACCTGCTCCAGGAGGGGGTTCCCATTAAGGACCTGGGTACCATCCTGGAGACCGCCGCCGAGGCGGTGGGCCAGGGCCGGGATATGGATATGGTCACCGAGCAGGTGCGCGGCGCCCTGGCCCGCACCATCACCAGAAGGTTCTGCGAGGACGGCCAGCTGCGGGTCATTACCCTGGACGCCGAGGTGGAGAAAAAGATCATCTCCTCCCTCACCCGCAACGAGCAGGGCGTGTATCTGGCCATGGGCCCCGATTTGATGCAAACCATCATTTCCCAGCTGGCCGAGCACCTGAAAAAGTTCGGCGACCTGGCCCAGACGCCGGTGATTCTGGTCAGCCAGGTGATCCGGGGCTACTTCAGCAAGATGATCACCCAGTTCTACCCCAACGTGTATGTGCTCTCCTTCAATGAGATCACCAACAGCGTGCAGATCCAGGCCCTGGGCAATATCACCGCCGAGGCGCCTGCGCGGGCGGAGCGAAGGGCGGTGGGCACATGAGCGCCTCCACGCTCCAGCGGCAGTATACCGAGGCGGAGATCGAGGCCATGGCCACCCCGGATTTGCTCAGCCTCTACAAACAGACCGGGGACGAGGAGCTGAAATGGCCTTTGGTGCTGCGGTATGAGGGCCTTATCAAAAGCGCCGCCCTCCAAATCCGGGGGGTGTACAGCAGCTTCGCCCAGGTGGACGACATTGTCAGCGAGGGCATCCTCACGCTGCTCAGCTCCATTGACAAGTTCGACCCGGACAAGGGCATTAAGTTCGAGACCTACGTGGCCAAGCGCATCCGGGGGATGGTCATCGACCTGGCCCGGAAGCAGGACTGGCTGCCCCGGAACATCCGGCAGAGGGCAAAGGAGATCGACACCGCCGTCTCCCACCTGGCCAACGAGCTGGGGCGCTTTCCCACAGACCAGGAAGTGGCGGGCCATCTGGGCATCCCCACCGACAAGTACCAGAAGGAGGCCGCCCGGGTGGCGCTGAGCAATACCCTGTCCCTGGACGCGCTGATGGACGCCCGGGACCTGGAGGGCCACCGCTTCGAGGTGTCCACGGAGGACCCCGCCGTGCAGCCCGAGGCGGTGCTGGAGGAGCAGGAGCTCCAGCAGACTCTTGCCCGGGGCATCTCCGAGCTTCAGGAAAACGAACAGATCGTGCTGTCCCTCTACTATGAAAAAAACCTCCACATGAAGGAGATCGCCCAGGTGATGGGAGTGAGCGAGCCACGCATCTCCCAGATCCACTCCCGGGCCATTCAAAAGCTGCGGGACCATATGGGCGCTTACATGAACAGCGGGCAGTCCCCAAAATCCTCTAAAAAGCGGAAGAAGGCATGATGCAAGATGTTTAAAGGCTTCTATAACCTGACCTCCGGCATGGTCACCCAGCAGCAGCACCTCAACGTGGTGGGCAACAACATGGTGAATATCTCCACAGCGGGTTTCAAGGAGAGCCGCTATGCCGCCACCACCTTTGACGATGTGATGTATGCCCGGACGGGAAACAAGGAGAAGATTTACACCGAAATCGGCAGGCAGAGCTACATCAGGGCCAACAGCGAGATCAAGGTGCTCTTCGACCAGGGCATCCCGGAGCCCACCGGCATCCCCCTGGACTTCGCCATTATGGGGGATGGGTTCTTTGCCGTCCAGACCGAGGACGGCGTGGCCTACACCCGATCGGGCAATTTCTCCTTGGATGATGAGGGATATCTGTGCTTCCCAGGTGTGGGACGGGTATTGGATCCCCAGGGACAGACGATCCAGCTGAACACAGACAAGCTGGCGGTGGATGAGCAGGGGCGCATCTCCACGGAAGAGGGTATCTATCTGGGCCAGCTGGGGGTATACACCTTCCAGGATATGGAGCAGGTGGAATATGACGCGCGGGGTATGTTTACCGGCGAGGGAGCTCAGGCGATGGCAGCCCCCACCATTTACTGGAAGTACCTGGAGCGGTCCAACGTGGATATGATCCGCCAGATGACCGAGATGCTCACCTGCCAGCGCTCCCTCCAAAGTGCGGCCCAGGTGACCAAGATGTACGATGAGCTGATGAGCCATACCGCCAGCGACATCGGCCGCATGTAAGAGAGGTGACACAGGCAGATGAATCAATCCTTTTATATCGGCGCGGTGGGCGCCCAGCAGCAGCTCCAGCGCCTGAACGTTCACGGAGACAACATTGCCAACGTGAACACCAACGGCTTCAAGGCCAACCGGGCCCATTTCGCGGCCCTGCTGTACCAGGACCACAGGGGAGTGGAGGAGGAGCTGCCCATGGGCGTGGGCGCCAACCTGCTCATGACCTCCACTGACTTCTCCCAGGGCGGGCCGGCGGACACCGGGCGCACTTTGGACTACTACATTGACGGGGCCGGGTTCTTCGGCGTGGTGGACCTGGCCACCGGACAGGTCACCTTTACCCGCAACGGAGCCTTCTACCTGTCGGAGCTGGTGCGGGAGACCGAAGAGGTGGACGAGGAAGGCGAACCCATTATGGAGTCTGTCTACTGTCTGGGCGACGGCACAGGGCGCTTTGTGCTCAGCCGGCAGGGCGGCCTTATTGAGGTGGACGACCCGGCGGAGGAGCTGCCCGTGGGCATCTTTGACTACAGCAATTACAACGGCATGGAACAGGTGTTGGACACCGGCTACCTGCCCGTGGATAAGAACGGAGACCTGTGGCTGGGCACCGGCAAGCCCGTCCAAGGCTATCTGGAGCGGTCCAACGCCGACCTGGCGGAGGAGCTTTCAAAGGTGATCGAATCCCAGCGGGCCTACGGCATGGCGCTGAAAATGGTGCAGACCTCGGACGAGATTGAGACCACCATCAATAACCTGCGTGGGTGATAGGAGGGAAGGCAATGGCAATCAAAAACTATGACGAGCTGAGCTCCCTGGAGCTGGACACTCTGCGGGAAATCGGCAGCATGGGAACCGGCAACGCCGCCACCGCCCTGTCCCAGATGCTGGGACGGGAGGTGCGCATCACGCTGCCGGAGGTGCGCATTATGGGCTACAACGAGGCCATCGAGTGGATCGGCGGCCCGGAGGAAATCACCGCCGGCGTGCTGGTGAAGATGGGTGGGCAGATCAACGGCATCATGCTCTCCTGCCAGCAGCTGGATTTTGTCAACATGGTGCTGGAAAGCGTCCTGCATCAGCGCATTGACGATTACAGCCAGCTGGCGGACATGGAGAATTCCTGCCTCATCGAGGTGGGAAATATCATGATCTCTACGTTCATCAATGCCCTGAGCGGGTTGGCCGGGGTGGACGTCACCCTCACGGTGCCCGCATTCACGGTAGATATGCAAGGGGCGATTCTGGCCGTGCCAATGGCGGAGTACGGAGGGCAGTCCGACTACATTATGACCATTGGGGGAAATTTCGTATTCGACAATCAGGAGGTTCCCTGCCGCCTGCTGATGTCTCCGGACCTGCGGTCCTTGAATGCTCTATTGAGGAAGCTGGGCGTAAGTGATGAGTGACAAGCTGGTGATCGGAATCGCGGACATGAAGGTGGCCAAAGGGGAGGGCATGCTGGTCACCTACGCGCTGGGGTCCTGTATTGGCATTTGTCTGCACGACCCGGCTATCAAGCTGGGAGCTCTGGTGCATATTATGCTGCCGGTGAACATGGAAGCAGGGCGCAAAAACCCAATGAAGTACGCGGATACGGGAATCAGAGAGACCCTGAAGCAAATGGAGTCCATGGGAGCCCGCCGGGCCAGAATCACCGCCAAGATCGCCGGCGGGGCCAAGATGTTCGAGGTGGGCAGCTCGTCCCTGGGTAATATCGGACAGAGGAACATTGAGAGCGTCCACATGAATCTGAAAAAAGAGGGCATCCGTCTGCTGAAAGAGGATGTGGGCGGCTCGGTGGCCCGGACCCTGCTCTTTGACGTGAACAGCGGGCTGGGCTGTGTGCGCAGCTATGGCCGTGCGGAGCTGATTATCTGATACGCACATGATGAAAGGGAGTGCATTGGAATGAGGGAAGAAAGCAAGCATGAGATCCTGCTGGAGTCCGGCACCAACGAGATTGAGATCATGAAGTTCACAATCGGCGGCAATCTGTACGGCATTAATGTGGCCAAGGTGCGTGAGATCATGATTTCCGCTCCGGTAAAGCCCATGCCCCACGCCCACCCCGCGGTGGAGGGCATCTTTAAGCCCCGGGACGCGGTGCTTACGGTGGTGGACCTGCCCAAGTATTTGGGGGACGAACGGGAGAAGGACCCGAAGGACATCTTCATCGTCACAAACTTCAATAAGATGTTCATCGCCTTCCGGGTGCATACGGTGGACCGCATCAGCCGAATCTCCTGGACCGATATCCAGAAGCCGGACAAGACCGTCTCTGGCGGCGAGGAGAGCGTGGCCACCGGCATCGCCCAGTGCGACGGTGAGCTGGTCACTATCCTGGACTTCGAGCGTATCGTGGCGGAAATTGCCCCCGAGACCTCTATCCAGATGTCCGAGGTGGAGCAGCTGGGCCCCCGTGAGCGGAACGACAGGCCTATCTGGGTGGCGGAGGACTCTGTTTTGCTGAGCAAAATGATTGCAGATTCCCTTCGCAAGGCAAACTACGTCAACCTCCACATGTTCTCCAACGGCCTGGAGCTGTGGGAGGCGCTGACCGCGCTGCCCCAGGACGGCGTCCTGGAGCGGGATGTGGCGCTCATCATCACAGACATTGAAATGCCCCAGATGGACGGCCACCGGCTGACCAAGCTGGTGAAGGACAACAGCCGGTTCAAGGAAATCCCCCTCATCATCTTCTCCTCCCTCATCAGTGAAGAGATGCGCCGGAAGGGCCGGGATCTGGGGGCAGACGAACAGCTCACCAAACCGGAGATCGGGCATTTGGTGGACGTGATGGATCATCTGCTGATGGCCTACGACAAGAAGCGCGGATAAGATTCGGATAGGAGGCACCAGCTATGAGCGGCAAATACATCGTGCGGCAGCCCATTAAGGACGCTGAGGGGAACACAATCGGACATGAGATTCTCTATTACGGAGCAAATCAGGCTTTCAGCAGCGACAGCTCCACCTCCAGCGCGGAATTTGCCGCCGCAAATACCATTTATAGTTTTCTGACCCAGAACAGCCCCAAGGTGCTGAAGGGCACGCTGAACTTTATGACCTTTACCACCATGCTGCTGATGAAGAAAACGCCCCGGCTGTTTGACAAGAGCGACTTGG
>CAJUEG010000027.1 GCA_910584835.1 uncultured Oscillospiraceae bacterium
GCGGTTTTGATGTCCGCCACCTCGTCCAGGGTGGGGTCCAGCTGGGCGGCGAAGCAGGCCGCGCACGCCCGGGCAAAGCCCTCGTTGGCGGAGCGGGACGTGAAGGTGACGCTCACCTGGTCTATGGCTTTCATCCTATGTAGCCCTCCTCATTCTAAGGAAATGAGCCGCCCGATGCCGGCGGCGTCCAGCACCCTCCTGGCCTGGGCGGGGATGTTGGTCACCCGAAGGGCGCCGCCGGTGTGCCCCAGCTGCCGCCTGGCCCGCAGCAGCACGGCGATCCCCGAGCTGTCCATGAAGGTGACGCCGGACAGGTCCAGCACCAGGCGGGCGGGCAGACGGGTGGCGATGGCGTCGTCCATCTGGGCCATCAGCTCCCGGGCGGCGTGGTGGTCGATCTCGCCGGACAGGGCGACGGTCAGCGCACTGTCCCGGCTGGTCACGGTAATGGGCATGGCTTGTCCCTTCCTCGCGTAAAAAAATGAGCGCGGTACGGGGAATTTCCCGTATCGCGCTCATTATAATGGATTCACCGGGTCGTAATTTGCCGAAGGCGGCTTTCGTGCAGGAAAAATTTAGAAATCAGGCGTTGAGCCATTGCCCCCTCTACATGGCGGCCAGCTGGGCCTCCAGCTTCTTCACCAGCACCTCCAGCTTTTCCGCCCGGTCCCGCTCGGCGGCCACCACATGCTCCGGCGCCTTGTTGACAAAGCCGGGGTTGGACAGCTTGGCGGTGAGCTTGCCGAGCTCGTCGGCGTTCTTTTTCAGCTCCTTTTCCACCCGCGCCCGCTCCTTCTCCATGTCCACCAGCTCGGCCAGGGGGAGGAAGATACGGGCGGCGTAGGTCTGGAGCTCCACCAGCCCCTTTTGGAGCATTTCGTCGCTGGTGCCGGCCTCGGCCTGGCCGATGACGGACACCTGGCTGGCCCAGGCCAGCCGCTTGAGCAGGGGCGCGCCCTGGGTAAACGCCTCCCCCTCCATGGTGGCGATGGTGACGTGGGCCCGCTTGGACGGGGGCACGTTCAGCTCCGCCCGCTTGCCCCGGATGGCCCGCACCGCGTCGATGATGAGGCCCACCGCCTTCTCCTCCCGGGGGAAGTCCAGCTCCGCCCGGAACTTGGGCCAGGCGTCCAGCATGAGGAACTTGGCCTCGCAGCCCGCCTCGCGGGGCAGGGCCTGCCAGATCTCCTCGGTGATGAAGGGCATGAAGGGGTGGAGGAGCTTGAGGGTCTCGGTGAGGACGTACACCAGCACCTGCTGGGCCTGGATTTTGGCACCCTCGTCCTCCCCCTGGAGGCGGGCCTTGGTGAACTCGATATACCAGTCGCAGTAGTCGCTCCAGATGAAGTCGTACACCTTGGCGGAGGCCACCCCCAGCTCATAGGCGTCCATGTTCTCGGTGACCTCTTTCACCACCCGGTTCAGCTTGGACAAAATCCACTTGTCCTCCTGCTCCAGCTTGTCCGGCACGGCGCACTCGCCGATGGTCAGGTTCATCATCACAAACCGGCTGGCGTTCCAGATTTTGTTGGCGAAGTTGCGCATGGCCTCGCACTTCTCCACGAAGAAGCGGGTGTCGTTGCCGGGGGCGTTGCCGGTGATGAGGTTGAAGCGCAGGGCGTCCGCGCCGTACCTGTCCGCCATCTCCAGCGGGTCGATGCCGTTGCCCAGGGACTTGGACATCTTGCGGCCCTTGTCGTCCCGCACCAGGCCGTGGATGAGCACCGTGTGGAAGGGGGCTTTCCCCGTGTGGGCGCAGCCGGAGAAGATCATCCGGGCCACCCAGAAGAAGATGATGTCGTAGCCCGTGACCAGCACATCAGTGGGATAGAAATACTTCAAATCCTCTGTGTCTTCCGGCCAGCCCAGGGTGGAGAAGGGCCACAGGGCGGAGCTGAACCAGGTGTCCAGCACGTCCGGGTCCCGCTCGATGTTTTTGGAGCGGCAGTGGGCGCACTCGGTGGGGTCCTCCTCGGACACGGTCATTTTTCCGCAGTCCGCGCAGTACCACACGGGAATCTGGTGGCCCCACCACAGCTGGCGGGAGATGCACCAGTCGTGGACGTTCTCCATCCAGTTGGTGTAGGTCTTGGTGAAGCGCTCTGGGACAAATCTGGTCTCCCCCTCGTTCACCACCCGAAGGGCCTCTTTGGCCAGCGGCTCCATCTTCACAAACCACTGGGCGGAGATGATGGGCTCCACGTCGTTGTGGCAGCGGTAGCAGGTGCCCACGTTGTGCTGGTGGGGCTCCACCTTCTCCAGCAGGCCCAGGGCCTCCAGGTCGGCGACAACCGCCCTGCGGGCCTCGTAGCGGTCCAGCCCCCGGTACTTGCCGCCGTTTTCGTTGACCACGCCGTGATCGTCCAGGACGCGGATGGTGTCCAGGCTGTGCCGGAGCCCCACCTCGAAGTCGTTGGGGTCGTGGGCGGGGGTCATCTTCACGCACCCGGTGCCGAACTCCAGATCCACGTACTCATCACTCACGATGGGGATCTCCCGGTCCATCAGGGGCAGCAGGCACTTTTTGCCCACGATGTCCCGGTAGCGTTCGTCGTTGGGGTTGACGGCCACGCCGGTGTCCCCCAGCATGGTCTCCGGCCGGGTGGTGGCCACGATGACGTACCGCCCCGGCTCCCCCACGATGGGGTACTTGATGTGCCACAGGTGGCCGGGCTTGTCCTGGTACTCCACCTCGGCGTCGCTTAGCGCGGTGACGCAGTGGGGGCACCAGTTGACGATGCGGGAGCCCTTGTAGATGAGCCCCTTCTCGTACAGGGAGACGAACACGTGGCGCACCGCCTTGGACAGCCCTTCGTCCATGGTGAAGCGGGAGCGCTCCCAGTCGGCGGACACACCCAGCTTCTTCTGCTGCTCCACGATGCGGTTGCCGTACTTGTGCTTCCAGTCCCACACCCGCTCCAAAAACTTCTCCCGGCCCAGGTCGTGGCGGGTGAGGCCCTCCCTCTCCCGCAGCTCCTCCTCCACCTTGATCTGGGTGGCGATGCCCGCGTGGTCGGTGCCGGGGAGGTAGAGGGCGGCGTAGCCCTGCATCCGCTTGTAGCGGATGAGCATGTCCTGCATGGCGTCGTCCATGGCGTGGCCGATGTGGAGCTGGCCGGTGACGTTGGGGGGCGGCATGACGATGGTGAAGGGCTTTTTGTTTGGGTCGCGCACGCCCCGGAAGCAGCCGTTCTCCTCCCAGGCGGCGTAGACGCGGCCCTCCACCTCCTGGGGCTCGTAGACTTTGGGCAGTTCTCTGTTCATATCTCAATCACGTTCCTTTCTCCGTTGTGGATCAGTTGAGTTGGGGGCGGTTCACACTTCCGGCAGCGCCCCGCCGAACTTCTCCGCCAGCTTGGCGCCCAGGGCGGCTGGGTCGCCCACGGTGACCGCCGATTCCGGCAGAATGACGGCGTGCTTTTTATCCAGAAAGAGCAGGTACCGCCCGCGGCTGTGAA
Source organism: uncultured Oscillospiraceae bacterium (assembly GCA_910584835.1). Classification (GTDB taxonomy): domain Bacteria; phylum Bacillota; class Clostridia; order Oscillospirales; family Oscillospiraceae; genus Enterenecus. Next base: position 3,459 of record CAJUEG010000027.1, read on the forward strand.
AGCAACCGATAAAGCTGGAGTAGGGATAAAAGCCCTCGCCCTTCCTGCCCTGCTCCCGCACCCCGGCGTCGTCCAGGGTGACGGTGATCTCACCCATATCCCTGAGCTGCATTCGGTGGCTGCGCCACGCGGTGAGCCGGTGGTAGAAGATACCCAGGCCCAGGTACAGCAGGCCCGCCGCCAGCAGCACTGCTCCCAGGAGGAGGGAATCCCCCTCCTGGAAAATGGTGTCCAGCAGAAGCAGCACACCTGTGGCCAGCAGCACCAGCCCCGCGAGAAAGTACACGGCGCGGTGCAGCAGGGTGCGCGTGCGCCGGTAGCACTTTGACGTGACGCGGTTGAGAACCAGCAGGTCCTGGATGGTGTAGCCGTTCAGCTTGAATTGATAATACAAAAATCTCCCCTCCCAGCAAAAAGCGCCCCGAGCCAAATTGGCTCGGGGCGAACAGTCTGTCCGTGTTACCACCCGAATTCCCCCGCCGGGGCACTCGTTTCCCTTAACGCGGGAGGACGGCGGGGCTTACTGAGCGTTCAGCGCCGCGGCTCAGGGACCACTTCGCCCTGCCTCCGCTGCGGCCTCGCACCAGTCCGACCGCTCTCTGAAACGGAGGGGGAGGGGTACTCGCTTCCCTTCCTTGCCCTTTACCCGTACAGTATACGCAAAAGGCGGGGGCTTGTCAAGCAAAACCGTCCGATCAGTCCAGCTTCAGGTCGCCCTCTTTGATCCAGCCGGTTTTCCGGAACAGGATGCCGAAGGCCCAGCACAGCACAGCCGGCAGAACGAAGGAGATGAGGATCAGCCCCGCCCACTCAAAGGCCCCCGGCGCGATGGCGGCGGCGCCGTTGGCCAGCGCCTGCTCACTGGGGGCGATCCAGCCTGTCCACACGCCGATCTGCCCCACCAGCCCGCAGGTGCCCATGCCCGCCGACACGGGGGGGCCGTTCATCTCCAGCTTGAACACGCAGGTGGCGATGGGCCCGGTGATGGCGGAGGTCAAAATGGCGGGCAGCCAAATCCGGGGATTCTTCACGATATTGCCCATTTGCAGCATGGAGGTGCCGATGCCCTGGCTCACCAGGCCGCCCCAGCGGTTTTCCTTGAAGGACAGCACGGCAAAACCCACCATGTTGGCGCAGCATCCCGCCACCGCCGCCCCTCCGGCCAGCCCCGTGAGGCTGAACGCCGCGCAGATGGCGGCGGAGGAGATGGGCAGGGTGAGCGCCATGCCGATGACCACGCTCACCAGCACCCCCATCAGCAGGGGCTGCTCGTCGGTGGCCAGCCGGGTGATATTCCCGATGGCGGTGGCCGCCGTGCCGATGGCCGGGGCCGTCAGGGCGGACAGCCCTACCCCTGACAGAATGGTCACCAGCGGGGTGACGAGTATGTCCACCTTGGTCTCCTTGGAAACCGCCTTGCCCAGCTCGGCGGCGATGATGGCGATGAACAGCACCGCCAGCGGGCCCCCCGCCCCCTTGCCGCCGTCCAGGGTGGTGCTGCCCAGGGCGTTGGCGGCGTAGCCCACCGTAGCCAGGGAGAACAGCACCATGGGCGGGGCCTTCAGCGCCCAGCCGATGGCCACGGCCATGGCCGCGCCGCTCATGGCGGAGGCGTAATTGCCCACGTCCACCAGGAAGGACAGGCCCAGCTGCTCCCCCAGGGTTTTGACGATGGTGCCGATGAGCAGCGAGCAGAACAGGCCCTGAGCCATGGCCCCCAGGGCGTCGATGCCGTAGCGCTTGGCGGAGATCACGATGTCCTTGCGCTTTAGGAACGCTTTGAACTTCTCCATTTCCCTCACCTTCAAATCTCAAAAAATAGTCCACACAGGTGTCTTGACACCTGTGTGGACTATGATACAGGGGCGGGGGAAAAATGTCAATGGGCGTTTTGCCTAAAACGGCGGGAATCCGCCGCCTGTTCAGAGCTTTTTGTTCCCCTTGCGGTATAGCACCACCGCCAGCACCGCCCCGGCAATCATCATGGCCACGCCCATGATAATGATGACGGTGGCAAAGCCCAGGAAAAAGCGCTCAACGCCGCCAAAGGGAGATGCAGGGACCATGCCCAGCTCCTCCAAAATCGCCTGCTGCACCTCCGGCGGGGTGCCGGGGGAGAACTCCACGCCCCCCATGCCGCCGAAGCCGCCCATCATGTCGCTGGACGCGGCGAACATGGCCCCGAAGCCCCAGCGGGCCAGCGCCCCAATGATGGCGAAGGGCAGCCCGCCCACAGCGATATACACGCCCGCCAGCCAGCCATACCGCCGGATCAGCCTTCCGATGAGCCCGGTGGCCCTGTCAATGCTGTCCGACGCGGGGGTGTTGGGGACGGTGTACACCGGCGGCTCCTCCTGTGACGGCGTGGCCTGCTCCGGCCCCCTGGCGGGTTCATCCCCGCTGAGCAGCTCGTCGGTGGTCACTCCAAAGGCCCGGGCCAGCGAGAGCAGCTTGTCCACCTCCGGCGTAGCCTCCCCCAGTTCCCACTTGCTCACCGCCTGGCGGGACACCCCCACCTGGGCCGCCAGCTCCTCCTGGGACATCTTGGCCGCCTTGCGGTAATACAGTATTTTCTCGTTCAGCTTCACAATAAAGCCACCTCCTTCATGGCCTTTATGATAACAGAAAATCCGGTTGCGCGCCACCAGGAAGGGCTGGAAAATTGCGCAACTGCAGGTTGCGGAGAAACCGGGAGCAGGGGACTAAGGCCGAAGCGGAGCCAAAAGCCCAAGATGGCGCAAAGCGGCGGATGGGTTTTGGCGCAGTCGGAGGACTTAGGCCCCGCCGCGGAGGCTTCGCAGCACAACTACAGGCTGCGGAGAAGCCGCAAATCGTCCCCGTAAAAGGTGAGCTCCTGGTACAGCCCCCCGATGCGGGAGGCCAGCTGGGGGGTGTACCGCTGGGCGATGTGGTCCATGGACAGGTTTGTGGAGAGGATGGTGTGCCGCCCCGACTGGAGGCGGCCGTTCACCACCTCGTACAGGGAGGACTGGGACAGGGGGGTGGTGAGCTCACTGCCCAGGTCGTCCAGAATCAGCAGGTCGCAGCCCAGGTAACGCCTGGTGTCGTCCCGGGCCTGGCGCTCCTCCCCGGCGTCCCGGGTGAACCGGCGGGTTTCAAAGGCGGTGAAGAGGTGGATGGCGGTATCGTACACCACGGAGTACCCCCGCTGGGACACCTCCCGGGCGATGCAGCCGGACAGAAAGGTCTTGCCCAGCCCCGTCCCCCCGGACAGCAGCAGGTTTTTCAGCGGGTAGCCTGGGAACTGCCGGGCGTAGCCCTCGCACACCTGGACCACCCGCCGCATGTTCTCCCGGGGGGACCGGCTCCGGCCCTGCCAGGGCAGGTCGCTGTACACATCCAGCCGCAGCCTGTCGAAGCTCTGCTCGTCGGTGAGGTTCAGCAGGGCGGTGAGGGCCTTGAGCTGCTCCTGGGCGCACAGCTCCTTCAGGCAGGCGCACATGCCATCGGACGTCCACCCCGTGTCCCCGCACCGGGGGCAGGCGGGGACGCTGTCCAGGGCGTCGGGGCCGTGCCCCAGGCCGGCCATGAGCCGGGCGCGCTCACTCTGAAGCTCCTCGCTGCGCTCGCGGATGGCGGCGATCTCCGGCCCGTCCGCCGCCACCGGAGTCCCCCCGGTGGCCAGCCTGGCCAGGTCGGCCATGGTCCCCCGCAGGGCGGCGTCCAGCTCCCGCAGCCGGGGCTCACGGGCATACAGCTCCCGCTCCAGGGCATAGCGGCGGCGCTCCCGCCCCTCCCGGCGGCGCTCCAGCCGGGCCAGGGCGCGGCGCATGACAGTGGGCTCGTAGGACACCTCAGTCCCCTCCTTTCTGCTGCTCCTCTAAAAATTTGTCCAGCCAGTCGTTGTTCTTCTGGATGCGTTCCGGGCTGGGCTGAAAGTCCCGGGGCTGGGCCTTGGCCGGGGCGGCCTGCCGCCTGGGAGGCCTGTCCCCCGCCTCCACCTGCTGGGGGGTCTGATACCCCGCCCCGTGCCAGGAGAGCAGAATCTTATTCATGTACGGCCAGTTCATGGCCTTTTTCTGGTACACGGTGCGCTCATAGGCCATGCGGATGAGCTCGTCGCTCATCCCCATTCCGATCCAGGCGGCGATATACTCCCGCTCCTTTTCCACCGCCGGGCGGCGCTCCGTCACGCCCACGGCCTGGAGGACGGCCCACTCACGCTGGTCCACCGCCTCCTGCCGGCGCTGGTACTCCTCCGCCCGCTCCAGGGTGTCCAGCCCCAGCCGCTTCCATTTGAAGGCCTCCCGCTGCACCTGGGGCATCCGGGGGCAGGCGGCGGGGCTGTTTTTTGCCCGCCGCTCCCGGCCTATGACCCAGCCGGTGAGCTGTATGATCACCTCGGGGGGAAGACCCAGGTGGTCGTAGATGGTGTAGGCGCACCGCAGGTCGCTGTCGGTGAACACCCGTCCCAGCATCCCCTCCAGCTCCCGGCACAGGCCCTGGAACTCCGGCTCACGCTCCATGGCGGCGGCAATGTCCCCCCGGGTGTATTCGGGGGGGCGTTCGTCCTGCCGGAGGGGCGGGGGAGGGGCGTCCGCCGGGGCCTGAGCCAGCCCCAGGGCGGCCAGCCGCTGCCAGGCGGGGCGCAGCCGCCCGTCCTCCCAGCGCAGCCGTGCGGCTGCCTTGGCCTGGTCCCCGCCGCACTCCAGCAGGGCCAGGTACAAAAGCGCCCCGTCCCCGTCGCCGGACTCCACCAGCAGCCGGGCCGCCTGGGCGGACATGGACAGTATTTCGTTGGGCAGCAGCAGCGGGGTCATGGGGCATCCACCTTCTCTCTTTTCATGGGGCCTCTATTCTACCTGATTCCGGCAAAAAAATCAACCGCTCCGCCGGACTTGGCGGAGCGGTCTGTTTTCGCGCTCAGTTTTTCAGCTTATCCACGTCGTCCAGATAGATGGACACCTCACCGCACACGGGGCAGACGGCCACCTTGGGCTTTCCGATGCGCCCGCTGAAAAGCTTGTTCTCCTCGGTGGACAGCACCACGCCGTAGCCCGCGCCCTCCACCTTCACCGTGCAGCCCTCCTGCATCTCGGCGCCGCACCTGAGACATTTCCGCATTATCACAACCTCCTTGTTTGTGGTTCTCCCCGGTCCCTCATTTCACACTACAGCTTTCCGCCCGGCCTGTCCAGCTTCAGGGACCACCAGGCGTATACCGACTGGCCCGCGCCCCACACGACGCACACCGCCATGGCGGGCAGGAACCCCCAGTCGAAGAACATCCCGCCCAGGGCAAACACCATCCACAGCGCCATGCAGGTATAGCACATGGCCCGGTACGCCTTAAAAGCGCACTGTCCGATGAGGACGCGCTCCGCCTCGTCGCAGCTGTCGTACCATTTTTTCTGGAACTTGGTGTCATACACGGAGCCCTTTTTCTCCGGGTTGAGCCGCTTGGTCAGGTCGATCAGCTTCTGCTGGAGCACCGTGGGGGCAAACAGATTCACCAGGAAAGCGGCCAGCCCGCCGAAAAACATGGGGGCGGGCATCATCTGGGGCGTCCCCGCGTTGCCCACAAACCCGGCGAACATGGCCGAGAGCAGAAACATCGCCAGCACCGTGGCCAGCCCGGTGATCCAGATACACACCGACAGCTTGGCCTCCACCTCGCCGCTCACCGACTCGTCCTCCCCGTCCCAGGCGGAAAGCTGCTTTTTCGCGCTGAAGTAGATGGGCAGGCAGACGGCGAACTCCGCCACAGGCAGGCCGATGAGCAGCCAGGCCGCCACGTGGTTGGTGAAAAACAGCGCCGCCGCTGCCAGCGCGGCGTCGAACTCCTCCAGGCTCAGGGACACCAGGGCAAACCCCAGCACGCCGCCCAGCGCCAGGCTCAGTACTACAATCAGGATGAATCTGGGCAGGGCCTTTTTGTTTTCCTGCCTGACCGCGTCGTTATTCTCCTTCATGATTCTCCTCCTCCAAACTGAAAATGTCCTCCACCGTCACCCCGCAGATCTTCGCCAGGGTGAGGGCCAGCGTCACCGACGGGGAGTAGTCCCCCCGCTCGATGAGGCTGATGGTCTGCCGGGACACCCCGGCCATGCGCCCCAGCTCCTGCTGGTTGACCCCCAGCGCCGCCCGGCGCTCCTTCAAGCGGTTTTTCAGCACGGCCGCGCCCCCTCTTTAATCCGACGCCTTCCCCGGCTCGGACGCCCTCCCCTCCGAAAGGAGCTTTTCACAGCCGCCCCGGAGCCAGCCCCGCTCCCCGTTCATGCGCGCGTGGGCCTCCCGAATTCCGCTGCGCACCGCCCACTTGACCACAAAGTACAGCGCGCACAGCACGATCAGCGCCGTCCCGCCGCTGACACCCAGTTCATTCCAAATCATAGCAGTTTCCCTCCTGACAGCTTTCCTTGTCGTTCTGACAATCTTGTTTGTCGTTTTGACAACTATATTTGTCATGCAGAGAATACCACGGCGGCAGCCGGCTGTCAAGGGGTGTTTCACAAATTTTTCGAAGTTGTTAAATTTTCCCCGGGGCTTGTCAGATGGCGTCGAATTATGTAAAATGGTAATCACGATAAGAACCGCCCCCGGGAGGAAAGGAGACCCCATGAAAAAACGCATCGCAGTCCTGTTTCTGGCCCTTGTGCTGGCCGCCAGCTCCAGCACCACCGCCCTGGCCGCCGAGGCATCCCCCTTCACCGACCTGCACCCGGAGCACTGGGCCTACCCCTACGTCTCCGCCCTGCACCAGGCGGGCGTGGTGGGCGGCTACCCCGACGGCACCTTCCAGGGGGAGAACAACGTGACCTGGGGGGAGGTCTTCAAGCTGCTGCTGCTGGCCGTGGGCGTGGAGGAGCCGGAGCGGGACCCGGAAAAGCACTGGGCCTACCCCTACATCCAGCTGGCCCTGGACAACCGCCTGGTCTACGCCTTTTTGGAGGAATACCTGGACGCCGCCCCCGCCCGGCTGGACGTGGCCCGGATGGCCGCCCGGGCGCTGGACCTCACCGACATCTCGGGGGAGACCCCCTATGCGGACTGCGCCGACGGCTACGTGGTGGAGCTGTTTGAAAAGGGCATTATGAACGGCACCGAGGAGGCGGACGGCCTGCGGTATTTCTACCCCGACCGGCCTATCTCCCGGCAGGAGCTGTCCGCCGTGGTGTGGCGGATGATGAATGTGGACTACCACGAGGGGATGTTCCGGTTTAACAACTACTGGCTGGACGGGCTGGAGGGGGTGCCCCCTATCACCTACGCCCCGGAGCAGTTTGTGAAGGACGAGTTTGGCCGGATGGCCTATACCGGCGGCTACTACACCCGGGGCATCGACGTGTCCGGCCACAAGGGGGAGATCGACTGGACCGCCGTGGCGGCGGACAACGTCGATTTCGCCATCATCCGGGCGGGCAACCGGCTCTACGGCAGGGACGGCTCCGGCGCGGTGCTGGAGGACTCCTGGTTCGACAAGAACATGCAGGGGGCCATCGCCGCCGGGCTGGACGTGGGGGCCTACTTCTTCTCCAACGCCATTACCCTGGAGGAGGCGGTGGAGGAGGCCGACCTGCTCATCTCCAAGCTGGAACCCTACCGCCAGTACATCACCTATCCCGTGGTTTGCGACTGGGAGTATCTGGGGGGCAGCAAGTCCCGGGCCTACGGGGTGGACGCGAAGGTCATCACCGACTGCATCGATGCCTTCTGCCAGCGGGTGGCGGCGGCGGGCTATCAGCCCATGTTCTACTTCAACGACTACTGCGGCTATGTGAAGATGGATCTAAGCAAGCTCACCCAGTACCCCTTCTGGTACGCCGAGTACGCCGACACCCCCGATTTCCGCTACCACTTCCAGATGTGGCAGTACTCCTCCAAGGGCAAGGTGGCGGGCATCGGCTCCGACGTGGACATGAACCTGTGCTTTGTGCCCTGGCCCGGCGCCACCCGGGGGCCCGGGATCACCTCCCCCATACCCCAGGTTCCCCTCGGCGGATAGCCCGCCGCCGGGCAGGCGCAGGGACGGAGGGAAGGCATATTTAAACCGGCGGAAAACCGGGCGGCCGCCGGATGCCGCGCCATGGAGCAAACAGGCGTCAAAAAAGAGCGCGATGGGATCATCGCGCTCTTTTCATATCCGGGGAGGGGCCGGACCGTGCCGCCTTGGCGTACCAGTCCGCAGCCGCTGCGGGCGGGGGTTCTTCAACCGCGGGAGACGGATTCTGACGGAGGCGTGCCGCCGCCCCGGCCATGCCGGTATGCCTCAGCGGAGCGGCGGTCCGTCCGGCTGTACTTTTCAAAAAAGCGGGGGTCGTTGTATTTGCTCTCCTTCACGGGCCTATCCCTCCTCCACAGAGGAATGGCTCATGATATAAAATTCCTCCTGGCTGGGGCGGTATTCCTTTGCCATGGGCTCCAGCGTATCGTCATAGCGGCGGGCGGCCTCCGCGTCAATATTCATGGCGGGGCTGTCCCGGTACACCCACTTCCGGCCGTCCAGCGCGCCCTCCCTCAGCTCCTTCACCAGCATGGCCGACGGGAATTTGCCGTTCTCCAGGCACACGTTGAATTTTTTGCAGCTTTTGAAGCCCCGGCCCACGTAGTTGGCGGGACTTCCGAAGATGACGACCACGTCCCAGCCCAGCTCCGCCGCCCGCCGGAAGGAGTGCTCCAGCAGCTGCCTGCCGTACCCCCTGCGCTGGTGCTCAGGCGCGATGGACACGGGGCCGAAGGTGAGGACGTCCTTGACCGCCCCGGCCTCGCCGGTGAGGGCGGCCCGGGTGTACATCACGTTCCCGATCACCCGGCCGTCCAGCTCGGCCACAAAGTCAAGCTCCGGGATGAAATCCGGGTGGCCCCGCATGGTGCGGACCAGGTAGTGCTCCGTGCAGCCGGGGGTGTAGACGTTATAGAAGGCCCGCCGGGTGACGGCCTCCACAGCCTGGCGGTCCGCCTGGGTCTCGTTTCTGATGATCAGCATAAAGCGCCCCTCCATTTTGTCCTGTCCGATGATTTTATCATAAAGTATCGCCAAAGTCGAGGCGCCTTAACTAAGTCACAGCAAAAAAGCGGCCCTGAACGGGCCGCCGCGCATACGCGCGTATCCGCTATGAAGACAACCCTCCAAAATGTGTTCGGAGAATATGCCCGATATCCCCGTCAATACAGACCGACTGCGTTCGGATCTCCTTCGGACACAGGGCCTGGCCCAGATTGAGGCAGGCATAGACCGCGTTGGGATTCCTGCGCGTGTGCTCCCAAAACGGGTATTTGATGATGACCGGGGTATTCATGCCGACCCCCAGCTCCAGGAACAGGATGCGCGCGCCCTCGCGCTCCGAGAGAAACGCCTGACAGCGGGCCTGGGCGGCGTACCATCCCTCGTCCTGGACAAAGGCGCGGTCACACCGCAGGTTCATGGTCATGGGCCTGCCGCAGAGGGGACAGCGGGGGATCAGCTCGGCGGGCACCTTCATGTCCCGCTGTTCCGCAATCATCTGCCGGACGATTTCTTCATTATCGTAGGTTTTCTGATGGCAGGGCTTGGCGCACTGCCACAGCCCGTAGTCCCCCTGGGTGTAAAACAGCCGCGCTTTATCAAAGCCCGCCAGCTGGAACTGGTGGTCCACGTTGGTGGTGAGGACGAAATAATCCCTGCCCTCCACCAGCTTCCGCAGGTCGCCGTACACCGGCTTGGGGGCCTTTTCATAGCGGTTTATCATGATATGGCGGCTCCACCAGGCCCAATATTCCTCCAAAGTGTCAAAGGGATAGAAGCCCCCGGAGTACATATCCCGGATGCCGTATTTCTCTTTAAAATCCCCGAAGTTTTTTTCAAACCGCTCCCCGGAATAGGTCAGCCCCGCCGAGGCGGACAGGCCCGCGCCCGCGCCGATCACCACCGCGTCGGCGCTGTCAAGGGCCTCCTTCAGCCGCTCAATCCTGTCCGAGCAGGTCTCGGTAGATTTCCGCGTCGATATCCTTGAAAACATTGAAGACCACCTTCCTGATGGACGCAGGGGGTTGCAGAAACTGTTTCACGGTGCTCACGGCGATTTCAGCCGCCTCCCGGTTGGGGAAACGGAACTCCCCGGTGGAGATGCAGCAGAAGGCCACGGTTTCCAGGCCATGCTCCGCCGCCAGCTCCAGGCAGGAGCGGTAGCAGGAGGCCAGCTTTTCCCGGTCCCGTTCCGTGACCCGGTCCTGGACGATGGGGCCCACGGTGTGGAGGACATACCGGGCGGGAAGGTTGTAGCCCTTTGTCAGCTTGGCCCGGCCTGTGGGCTCCGGGCGGCCCTGGGCCTCCATGAGCTGACTGCACTCCTCCCGGAGCTGGAGGCCCGCCGCCGAGTGAATGGCGTTGTCGATGCAGCCGTGGCAGGGATGAAAGCACCCCAGCAGGGCGCTGTTGGCGGCGTTGACAATGGCGTCCGCCTTTAACCGGGTGATGTCCCCCTGCCAGAGGGCGATCTGGGGGTGGGCGGCGGTGGCGGGCAGGGCGTCCGCCTCCACCACGCCCTTTTCTTCCCGCTCCGCGGACAGCAGCGCGTCCTGCACCTCCAGAAACCCCGCGTCCAGGGCCGCAGGCGGGCGGAGGTTCATCAACGCGCGCAGCAGGCGGCGCTGGCCGGCCGCGTCCCGGAAAACGACCCCGCCCTGGAGCCGAAGGCCCGGCATATCACGTAAAAGGGAGTCGATCAGGGTATGAACCTGCTCCGCCCGTTCCATGGAAGCTCCTCCTTTCCCCGCCCCCTGCGGAGTTGATCCGCAGGGGGCTTTTTGATGCTCAGCCAAAGAAGAACCCGGTGGTCATGTCCAGATAGTTTTCCCCGCTGTAGGCGGGATACTGCGCCTGGACCGCCTCCTTGAACGCCTTGCCGTCGGCGCAGGACGCCGCGATGGCCTTCAGCTTCTCCAGATAGTCGATCTTGGCCTGGACGTCCTTCAAATCCTCCGGCGTATAGTGGGAGGTGAGGATCAGATCATAACCCTTTTGGATATAGCCCTTCAGCTGGCTGATGATTCCGTCCGCATGGCCCGCCCCGGCCACGATGGAGTGGCAGTCGTGGCCCAGCATATGGGTATAGACCGCGTTGATCTCGGGGATCTCCACGTCGAACGCCTCCGCAGTCTGATGGATGACGAAGTCGATCCCGCCGATGGACACCGGGCCCTCGCCGATCAGATTGGTGACAGTGTGGATTTCATGGTCGAAGGCGCCGCCAAAGGCGGCGGTGAACTGGTCGATGAGGGCCTTCCCTCCGCCGTTTTTAGTGTAGTCCACGGCGTTGGCCGTGGCGCACCTGGGGACCTGGGGCAGCAGGGAGCCGCCGGCCCCGTGGTAGGCCACCAGCAGCCCGGCCACCGCCTTGCCCTCCAGGTACTTGGCCAGGGCGGCGATGCTGTCCTTGAAGCAGGGCGGCTCCAGCAGTACCCACTGACCCGCCTTTTCCACCAGGAACGTCTCGTCGCTGAGGGGGTCATTGGTCTGATAGGCGTGGAGCTTCACGCCGCCGAAATCATAGACGTGCATTTCGCCCTGGTCCAGCTTGATGGTGGTAAAATCCCGCTTGTTCATGTTCGTTTCCTCCAGTTTTTTGGTTTTCGCAGGTTGTTCTCTCCTGTTGTCATCAGTGTATCCCAGAAAGGGCCGGGCCGCAAGTACGCACAATATTGTGGCATAGTTACCCGGCGGTAACAATTGGGCGGTTACCTGGAGGAAACGATTGTCTGATTCCAACGGTTTCCGGCGTGGAAACGCCGCCAAAAAATTTTGAAAATTTTTTGGCCTGGAGCCGGGCGGCCCTTGACAGGGACGTTTGCAATACAGTAAAATTAGGCTGTACATCCCAAATGGAAACTGTTGATTGCGGGAGGGGATTGTGATGGCGGCAGTCAGGGAGCTTCCGGCCTGCCCGGTGGAAACAACGCTGACCTTGATCAGCGACAAATGGAAGGTGCTCATACTGCGGGACCTGCTGCCCGGGACGAAGCGCTTTGGGGAACTGAAAAAGTCCATTGGCGGCGTGAGCCAAAAGGTGCTCACCGCCCAGCTCCGGCAGATGGAGGAGAGCGGCCTGCTGGTCCGGACGGTATATCCGGAGGTTCCGCCGCGGGTGGAGTACACGCTGACGGAATTGGGATACAGCTTGAAGCCGGTCCTGGACGCGATGTGGGATTGGGGCGAAGAATATAAGGCAAAAAACGCCTGAGATAGTAAGCAGGCTCCGGGGAAGCGCCGCCGCGGCATTTATTCGGAGGCCCTTTCATATTAAAAGCCATCCGGCCGGCAAAGCTGGATGGCTTTTTCATTATGGAGACGCGGCAGCAAAAAGCAGGGATGAAGCTTTGCCTAACCGCCCCAGCATATCGTAGCGATGCTGTGGGCCGGAAGGGGTACGCAATATCCCTCCGCCCCGTCCTGAGTCAGGGAAACCGGCAGATCCCGGCCCGTGCGGTTGAGCAGCACCGCTGCCCGGCCGCCGTCCGGGTTTTCAAAGGCCGTGACCTCCGCGTCCGCCGTCCAGGCGGACGCCCCCAGCCGAACCGCCCCGGGGCGGAGAAACCGGCTGAACTGGCCGATATACCAGTATTCGTCCATGGGGGTGAAGTCCTGTCCGTCCTCGGTGAGCATGACCGGGGCCTCACAGAAATTCCCCACGTGGTTGGGCCCGCCCTTGGCGTCCAGCAGCAGATTCCAGTCCAGGCTGCCGTTGACGCCGCCGTTCAGGTTCCCCAGGATGTCGTGGGCATACATCTCCGCCTTTTCCAAGGCGGTCATCCCGTCGAAACGGCTGTACTCCACGCAGCCCTCCGTAAACCAGAGCTCCTTGTCCGGCCACAGTGAGCGCACCGCCCGCAGCGCGTCGAAATGGTCCCCGGTGTACCAGTGGACGGCAAAGCCGGACACGGCCCGCGCCGCCCCGGGGACGGCCAGGGTTTCCGCCGCCCGGTAGGGCAGGACCTCCTTGTTGTGGTCCCAGGCCAGAATCTTTACGTCGCCGCAGCCCGCGGCCTCCAGCGCCGGGGCCAGGTATTGGGCGGCGAACTCCCCCTCCTCCCGGGCGGAGTAGACGCAGGAGTCCCAGGTCTGGACGGCGGCGGGCTCGTTCTGCACGGAGATGTAACCCACCTCGCAGCCCGCGGCGCGGTAGTGGGCGGCATACCGGGCCATGCACGCCGCCCAGCGGGCGCGGTACTCCGGCTTCAGCGCCCCGCCGTGGTTCATCTCTCCGTTGGTTTTCATGAAGCCCGGGGGGCTCCAGGGGCTGAGCAGCAGGCCGATGGGCCGCCCCGCCGCCTCCTGTGCCGCCAGGATCATGGGGATGAGGCGCTGGTCATCCCGGCTGGTGTCAAAGCCCTCGTCCCTCGGCCCGGACTGGCAGGCGTAATTGCCCAGGGAGAAGTCGCAGCTCCCGATGTGGACCCGCCCCCGGGTGTAGCCCAGGCCCTCCGGCCCGAAACAGCAGTTCAGAAACGCCTGCCGCCGCGCCTCCGGCAGCCGCGCCCAGCTGTGGGCGGCGGCCTCGGTAAAGGCCCCGCCGAACCCCTCAAACCGCTGGTACCGGCAGCCGGGATAGACGCTGACCTGGTGGATGCAGTCCAGCGGCCCGCGCTCCAGCGTCCGGCTGTGCCAGCGCTGGCCTTTCCGCAAATTTGTGACGGTCAAAACCGCGTTCATTTCCACTCCTCCATTTCGATGTCGATGGCGGCGATCTCTCCGCTTCGGACCATCCGGGCCTCATGGCCGGACAGGTGCGGTCCGGCGAAGGCAGTCCGCCCGCCGTCCCGCCCGGTGAGCGTCCAGCGGGCCGGGACCGTCTTTCCGGGGACCAGCGCCCCGCAGCCGGGGGCGCGGTAGGTCACCTGGACGCTTCCCAGGAACGTGGCCTGTACCGCGCCGTCCGAAGGCATAAGATAACCGGGGAGAAACGGCTCCAGCGCCAGCCGCAGCTCCCCGTCCTCCCAGCGGAAGGGGGCGGGCCCGAAGAACATGATCTGCCACATCTGCAAGAACTCCGCGGTGGAGCCGGACAGCCGGGCCACAAAGCCCTGTCCCCAGCGGGCCGGGTCCGGGTTGGCGGAGGAGGCCAGGAAGGACACGTTTTCCAGCGGGCTGCGGCCATACCGCTCCGGGTCCAGGAAGGGGACGGCGGCGGTGCGGAACGCCTGGGCAAACTCTTCGTAAAGCCCGCTTTTCAGCAGCTCCAGCAGATATTTGTACTCCATGTGGAGCCAGATGGACTCGTTTTCCAGCCAGCCGGGGGAGAAGGCCGCCGCCCGCCCCGCCTCGAAGCTGACGCTGGACAGGCTCTCGTTCACCTTGTACATCCCCAGCTCTTTGTCGTAGAGGGCGCTCTCCCGCACCCGGCGGGCCAGCGCCGCCTTTTCCGCCCGGGGCGCGTCCAGCTTGAGCCAGCGCACCGGCCCCTCCAGAAAGAGGGGCAGCGGATGGGGGACAAGGCCGGCGGGCATGGGCCCCTCCGGGCCATCGTTGATGCCCTGGGCCTCAAAGGTGAAGTAGGTGGGGCAGATGCCGCCCCCCAGCGCCACGGCGGCGCGGATGCCGGCGCGCACCGCCTCCTCCATCCGGCCCAGCATGGCCGACAGCTCCTCCCGGCCCACGCTCCGCCGCGCCCCGGAGAAGCCGAAATCCGTCCGGGCCCGATAGCGCTCCTTGACCGCGTTCAGCCGGTCCCAGCGCAGGAAGGCGTCTGATTCCGCACCCAAGATCTCCGCCACCCCCTCGACCAGGGCGGCGATCTCCTCGTACAGCTCCACCTGCCCCGGCCTGCGCCCCAGCGCCCGCCGGGTGAAGGCCAGCAGGCGGGCCAGCTCGCAGCTCTCCGCCATGGACGAGCCCAGCAGGCCGGGCAGGCCGTTGAGGGCGTCGTACCAGCCCGGCTTGCCGCCCTCCATCTCGATGCCCATCCCGGCGGCGTCCAGGGTGGCGGTCTTGACGGCGCACAGCAGCAGCAGCTTCTCTATCAGCGTGCTCACCGCCTGCCCGTCCCCCGCCAGCGCCCACTTGCGGTCCACCCCGGCCTTGACCTCCTCGTCCAGCGCGCCGTACTGGCGCAGGCCGTTGCAGGTCATATGATAGCGCCCGACCCGGGGCCTCACCACCGCCCGGGACTCGTACCAGCGGCAGCGTCGTTCCCCAAACAGCAGCTCCTCCTCCCCCTCGGGGTAAACGGCCAGGTAGCTCTCGATCAGATCCAGGTTATACGTCCAGTGGTCGCACCAGTAGCCCTCCTTGAAGTCGGCGTTGGGCTCGTGGTCCGCCGCGCACACGGCAGCGGCGGTGAGGGACAGAGCGTCCCCCTCTTCCATGCCCCAGTCCTCCGCCGCCATGGCCAGCGCGCCGGGGGTGAAGGGCTTGGCCAGCAGCTGCGCCGCCTCGTCCCGGCGGCCCTCCGGGGCGCGGGCGAGGATGCCCGGCAGCGCCCCCTCCGGCAGGGTATAGGTACTGGCGGTGAGCACCAGAGGGTTATAGCCGTCCGCCTGGATGAGGTCGAAGAAGGTGTAGATATTCTCCACCCCCAGGCGGGGGGCGAACAGCACGTCGCACCGCCGGTTCTGGTTCACGTCCCGGAAGTTCCCGTTCCCCTGGGCGTAGTACTCCCCGCCCAGTGAAAAGGCGTTATACTCCCGCTCCGGGTCGCCGTGCTTCCGGGAGTAGAGGTAGAAGGGGACGGACTTCCCGCCATTTTGGAAGAAGGTGGGCACGCCGCCCCGCAGGGCGTTGTCCAGATAGGTCTGGCGGCAGTAGGCGTCAAACACCGGGTGGTTGGTGCGGCAGGCGGCGGGGGCGCACAGCTCCTCCACCAGCGCGGCGGCCTGACGGCGCTTCTCCTCGAACCAGTCCCCGCCGGAGATACGCCCGGCCAGGGCGGCCACTCGGCCCTTGTCCTCTGCCTGGCCGTAAAGGGAGAACACCCGGAGTGCCTCCCCAGGCCCCAGCGCCGCCTGCTTGGGCAAAAAGCAGCAGGGGAAGCGGTTTTCCGTCTGCTGGGGCGCGGCCCGCAGCTGTGCCAGCGGGGTGCGGGCGAAGCCCTCCGCCGCGGCCAGCGACGTGTCCGCCCCGAACACCAGCTCCGGCTCCACCAGGGGCCGCAGCGGCATCCCCCCCTCGTCCCAGGCCAGGCAGAAATTGCAGCCCTCCACCCGGCTGACCTGGGCGGTGTCCTCCATGGAGGCCCGCACCCGGAAGCAGGCCATGCCCTGTGACCCGTCCTCCACCCGCATCCAGGCCTGGGCCAGATTGTTCATCTCCTTGAGGTTCTCGTGGCTGACGCCGTAGGGGACCAGCTCCGGCATACCGTCCAGCAGCTCCAGCGTTATGGGCTCCGCCCCCGTGTTGGCCACCGTCAGCACCCGGGCCAGCGCCGCCGTGCGCTCCCCGGGGACGCCGAAGTACGCCGCCGACGCGCACAGGCCGTCCTGCTCACAGGTGATCTCCAGCTCGCCCATGCCGATGTGCATATCGCAGCTTTGGGCGAACAGCTCCCGGTACGTGCCATTCACCCTGCAAAAGGTGCGAAAGCCCGTCCTGGCCACGTCCCGGTACGCCTGCCGGGCGGGGGAGAACTCCATGACGGCGTGCTCCTTGTCCTGGGCTCCGAAGGAGCACACACTGCCCCCGGTTGTTGTAGTAGCACCACACCGGCACCCCCAGCGGCCCGGCGATTCCGGGCAGGAAGCTGGAAAAGGGCGGCCTGCTCTGGTAGTTTTGAATTACATAGCGCCCCTGTTTATCAAACATCTCCGTCGTCTCCTTCCCCGGCGGGGATCAGCTCCGCCGTCAGCTCCAGCAGCCCGTCCCCTTCAGGCAGCTTCCCGCGGGGGATGACCAGCCGCCCGCCGGAGCCCGTCCACCGCTTCTCTCCGCAGACCACCGTCCCCAGCCGGTATTGGCCGAAGTCCAGCCCCCCGGCGTTTTCATACCGCACCCGCAGCCGCCGCCCGGCGGCGGTGCAGCAAAGCTCCGCCGCGCCGCTGGCGTCGAACTGCTCCAACCTCAGCTTGGGCTCCAGCAGAAGGTCCCCGCCCAGGCCCCGTACGCCGAACACCTGGGTCTGCATGGTGAGCAGCAGCCAGCTCCCCGCCCCTGTGAGGTAGGGGTACATCCCCCGGCCCCGGTCGTCAAAATACTCCGGGATGCCGGGAAGGAGCCTGCTGCGGGCGAAATCGCCGCACTGTATAAACAGCTGCCGCAGCACCTTCCACCCTTCGGCGGCAAAGCCCCGGGCGTAGAGGGCGTAGGCGTACATCACCGCCATGTGACAGAACACCGCCCCGTTCTCCTTGTGCCCGTAGGCAAAGCCGAACATCCGGCCCATGTCCAGCTTGACCTCGCCGAAGTCGGTATTCAGGCAGTAGCCGCCCCGCCGAGGCTGAAACAGGTACCAGTCCGCCGCCCGGACGATCTCCCCCACCCGGCTGTTGTCCGCCGCGCCGGAGAGGATGGCAAACACCTGCCCGGTGAGCATCATGCGGGCCGTCTCCCCCCGCAGGCCCTCCGCCTGGCGGCCGGAGTTGTCGTAGTAGCTGTTGAACCAGTGGAGGCGCACCCCGTCCCCCACCCACTCCGAGGCGGCGATATGCCCCCGCAGCCATTGGGCCATGGCGCCCAATTTGCCGGCCAGGCGCGGGGCGGGGTACGCCGCTTTCTCCCAGGAGCGGTCCGCCCCGGCGCAGTAGTCCAGCAGGGCCGCGCGCATCTCCTCCGGTTTTCCCCAGATGGTCTCCGGGCAGTCCAGGAGCTTTGCCAGCGCCCCGCTGACGGCGAGGGAAGCCGGTCCCGCCCCGGCCAGCCGCCGGACCATTCCGGCCAGCAGGCCGAAGGCGTAGGCGTAGGCGGCGGTGAAGGCCACGCTCTCCCCCCGCTCCCGGGCCATGTCCAGCCCGTCGTTCCAGTCCGCCCCCCGCAGGCGCATGTGGCCGTGCTCCCCCACGTCGAAAAAGGCGGCGGCGAGCTGCACCAGCAGGTGCTCCAGCACCGTGCCGGCGCGGGGGCTGTCCGGGGGCGCGGAGCGCGTCCACTCCCCCCGCCAGGGCAGATCGTCGGCGAAATAGGGCCGCTCCTCCAGGAGGAAGCCGTCGTCCCCCGTCTCGTCCAGATAGAGGGCCACGGTGAGCAGGGGCCAGAAGCCGTGGTCCATCCACACCCGGGGGATGCCGTTTCGGTCCGCCTTGAACTCCCCCGGCGCATCGCCGATGATGGTGGCGTTGGTGCCGTCGGTGCGCACTCCGGCGAAGTAGCTGAGCAAATCCTCCCGGACCCCGCCGGGGCCGGTGAGCAGCAGGGCCAGGCTGTCCTGCCACAGGTCCCGCCAGCCCCGGCCCCCCCGGCCATAGTCGTGGTGGGGGAGGAAGCTGCATCCGCATATGCGGCGCAGCACGGGCTGTATGGCCACCCAGCGCATCCAGGCGTCGAACCGGGCGTCCCCGGTGCGGAAGGTCTGGCCCACCTGCCCCTGCCACCACGCCTTGGTCTGTTCCAGGGCGGCGTCTACCCCGTCGGGGGTGAGGTAGGGCGCCGGGCTGCCGCCGATGGCCAGCACAATCTGGTAGCGGCGGCTCTCGCCGGGGCCCAGGGTCGCCGTGGGGAAGAACAGCGCCGCGGCCATCTCGCCGCCCTGGGCGCTCTGCCCGGCGTGGAGCCAGCTCTCAGGCCGGGGGCGCACCACCGCCTCGGGCCAGTCCCAGCTCCCTTCCCCCACAAAGTCCCGGGCCAGGGCCAAAAAGCCCTGGGGCGGCGCGCCGGTCTCGTCCCCGCCCCACACCCGGTAGGTCACCTGTCCCGGCCGGTGGCCCCGCTCGTCAAAGGTGAGGGTGGGGGTCAGGTCGGGGCCGTGGCGGCGCAGCTCCACCCGGTGGAGCAGGCTGGTGACGTGGCGGTGGTCCCGGATGTTGTCGGCGGAGCGGCCGTAGAGGGGGACGGCCGCCGTGGGGGACAGCTCCAGCGGCCGGTCCCCGGTGTTGGTCAGGGTGACCTGCATGATCTCGATGGGTTCCTCCCCCGCGGGGACAAAGCTGAGGGTGGAGGCGCGCAGGCCCAGCCCCCGGTTCTCCCGAGTGAGCCGCTGCCACAGCAGCCCCCCGGTGAGGACGGTCTCCTCGCAGTCCGGGGTAAAGCGCCGGGCCTGCTGGGGGGCGCTCTGGCCCACAGCCGACCAGGGCTCCCCCCCGTTGACCCGCACCCAGAAGTTCCGGCTGTCCCGGCCGGAGCGCAGGCTGTCCTCGCTGGCCGGGGCCAACAGGAAGGTGTTCTGCCCGCTCTTGCAGTCCCCCGCCAGAAGGGGGGTGACGCTGGATATCATCCCGCCTCCGTTCGCCAGGGGGAAATAGATATCCCCGCACCGCTGGGCATCCCGCAGGGTGAAATCGCCCTGTTCGTTCAAATAGGTCAACTGCCGCATATCCGCCGCCGCCTTTCCTTGCGTACTGCCCATATTGTACAAGAACGCGGGCGGGCGGGAAAGCGGGCGGATTTTATGGCGGTGTCATTTTTTATGGGGAGGTCAAAGCCGCCCCCGTCCTGCCATCGGACGGAGGGCGGCCCTGCCAATTATTTGTTATAGGGGGCTTCTCTGTTATTTCCCGTCCTTATGGGCGGGAGCTTTCGCCCGGCGGTACTCCGTGGGAGAGAAGCCCACCGCCGCCTTGAACACCTTGAGAAAATGCTTGTCGTCGGAAAAGCCCGCCCTGCGGCAGATCTCGTTCACCCGCCAGTCGGTCTCCTCCAGCAGGCGCTTGGCCTCGTTGACGCGCAGCTCCTGGAGGTAGCCGGAGAAATTGACGCCGGTATACTGCTTGAACAGCAGGCTGAACAGGGAGTAGTTCATGGACACGTGGTTGGACACCACCGTCATGCTCAGCGGCTCCCGGAAGTGCTGCTGGATGTACTGGGCCGCCTGCCGGATTTTCTGCTTGTTCTCATAGTCGGCGAACTCCTGGGCCGTCCTGCCGCAGAACCCGTCCAGCCACTGGCCAAGGGCGTCCAGGTACGCCCCCCAGCCCGGGAAGTCCCACAGGGCGGCGAAGCGCCGGGGCTCCTCCCCCTCGCCCATGAACTGGCTGTAATCCTTCCCCAGCCGCTGGGCAAACCGGGCGCACAGCTGGGCGACTTCCTCCGGATCTACCTCGCCCCGGGCGGCCCGGGTTCCCTCTCCGGCCAGAAGCTGGAGTATCTCCTGGGCCCGGGACAGCCCCGCCAGCCCCACCAGCTGCTCCACCGTGACGGCCAGGGGCTGGAATGTCTGGGGAGGCAGCCCGCCGCAGGGCTCCCCGGTGAAAAAGGAGCGCTGCCAGGCGGCGCGGGCCTGCCGGTAGCACAGGTGAAGGGACTCCGGCCCGGTGTGCACGCCGCTGCGCCCCACCGGGGCGGGCAGCAGGGCCGCCAGCTCCTCCGCACCCTCCCGGGGCGCGGCATAGAGGGAGACGGCGCCCACGGCGTGGAGCCGGAGAGTGCCCTCCGGCAGGGGCCGGGGACAGTCCCCGGCGCAAAAACCCACATAGGGGCCGGGGAAAAAGCTGTCCCGGCAGCGCTGGGCCTGCTCCCGCCACTCCGGGCTGCCGGTGTCCTGCTCCAGCATCAGGTGGCGCAGGGCGCGCAGAAACCGCTGCCCCTGCTCCGCCCGCTGGGCCTGCTTCTGCCGGTACTGCCCCTCCAGCTTTTCCAGCGCGTCGAACAGCCGCTCCCGCTCCACCGGCTTGAGCAGGTAGTCGAACGCGCCGCTGCGCAGCATCTCCACAGCGTAGGAGAAGTCGTCGTAGCCGCTGATCACCAGCACCATGGGCTGGTGGTCCAGCCCTCCCAGCCGGGAGACCAGTTCGATCCCGTCCATTTTCGGCATGCGGATGTCGGTGATCAGCAGGTCCGCCTGGTTGTGCCGCAGCAGGTCCAGCGCCTCCTCGCCGTCCCTCGCCTCCAGAATCGTCTCCACGGGAACGCCGGAGCGCCGGACCATGGTGACCAGGCCCTTGCGGATGAATTTTTCATCTTCGGCAATCAGGATTGTATTCATGGGCTGCCCTCCGTAGGTTCATGGAATGGGAAGGACACGGTGACGGCGGTGCCGCCCCCCGGCTGGGACTCCACCCGCAGACCGTACGACCGCCCATAGGCCATCTGGATGCGGTCCTGCACGTTTTTCAGGCCGATGCCGTTGCCGGAGGACGAGCGGGTGGGCTCCTCCCCGGCGATCTGCCGGCGCAGGCGCTCCAGCTCCTCCGGGCCCATCCCCCGGCCCTGGTCGGCGACGCGGATGGTGAACCGCCCCCCCTCCCGGCGGCACACGCCGGTGAGGGTAATGGTGCTGTCGGCGGCCAGCGCCGCCGCGCCGTGGATGACGGCGTTCTCCACGATGGGCTGGAGGCTCACCTTGGGGATGGGCTGGCCCATCAGCTCCAGGGGTATGTCGATCTCCAGGCCGATCACATAGTCGAAGCGCAGGTTCATCAGCGCCACATAGTTTTTGATGTAGTCCAGCTCCCGCTCCAGGCGGACCCCGCCGCCCTCCAGCTTCATGCTGTAGCGCAGCAGCTTGCCCAGGGTGGTCACCGCGTCGGCGATCTCGTACTCCTCGTCGATCTCCGCCATCATTTTGATGGCCTCCAGTACGTTGTAGATGAAGTGGGCGTTGATCTGGTTTTGCAGGGCCCGCAGCTCGGTGCGCTGGATCTGGGCCTCCCGCTCCAGGTTGTCCCGCATGAGCCGGCGCAGCTGGTCCAGCAGCCTCCCGGCCTCCCGGGAGAAATCGGCCACCTCGCCCCGGCCCTGCGTCTCCACCCGGGCGTCGATGTCCCCGTTGGCGAAGGCGCGCAGGCCGTCGAAGGCCCCGTAAAAGCCCCGCAGGATGCGCCGCGTCAGTTTGGACACCGCCCAGGTCATCACCACGAAGGCGGCCAGCAGCACCGCCAGCAGGTAGATAAACTGGAACAGGAGGGTGCGGTACAAATCGGACAGGTCGGTGACCTGCAAGTAGACGCAGCCGATCTCCTTGAGCGGGGAGCAGGTAACCAGCACCCGCTTCCCGGACAGGGAATACTCCTCCCCGTCCGGGAAGCGGGCCAGACAGGCCAGCTCCTCCGGGCCCACCGGCGCCTCCCCGGCCAGCAGGGCGCCCTCGCTGTCCACCAGCACCGTCCAGGCGCCGGCCTGGGGGGTAAACAGCTCGGGAAGCACCTCGTCCATGCGGACCGCCACCTCCAGCGTGCCGGTCCGCCCCAGGGCGGGGTCGGTGATGGCGGTGATCAGGCTCATGATGTGGGGGGTGGAGGGGGAGCCGGCGAACAGGCAGTCGTCAAAATCCATCTGCCAGGAGCCGGAGGGGGGGGCCGACGCCGCCCAGGGCTGGCCCGCCATTCGCCGGCGGCTGTAGAGGATGGGCATCATCTCGCTGATCCCGTCCGCCTCGGCGTACACCCGGATCTGGTAGAGGTCCGGGTTGCTCAGGGTGATCTTTTCCAGGCTGGCCACAGTGGTGCGGTAGAAGGCCAGCAGCTCCGCCGCTCCCGGTTCCTCCCCCTGCTTGAGCTGGGCCAGGTGCCCGGTGAGGGCGGGGGTGTTCAGATAGACCTGGGTGGACATATTGCACAGCTCCGCCGCCCGCTGAACCTGGGCCTGGGCCTGGACGCAGCGGCCCTGGGCCTCCCGGACGCGGGACTGGATGGCGGAGGAGTGCTGTCCCCGCAGGACGGTGTAGCACAGCAGGAGCATGGGGATGAGCAGGAACAGGCAGCTCACCAGCGCCAGCTGGCGGCTGAGCTTGAGCCGGGCAAACCAGTTTCTCATGCCGCGCCCTCCCCTCAGGTCAGGCCCAGCCTGACCTTGGCCGCGTCCATCTGCCGGGTGCTCTCCTCCAGAAGAAGGGCCAGCCCCGCCTCCTCCCGCCGGGCGACGTATTGCTCCCACAGCGCCTCGAAGTCCTCCTGGGTGGGGGCCAGCAGAAGCTGAGGAAGCATCTCCCCGTGGATGGCGGCGATGCGCTTGTCCGCGGCGTCCGCCTCGCTGCCGGAGATGAACGCGGTGTCATACTGTCCGGTATAGCAGGTGTAGGGATAGGTCCACTCCTCCATCTGGCGCAGGGCAGGGTCGTCCAGCGGCTTCCACCGGGTCTGGACGCGGTTGTCCTGGAGCATCCAATAGGTGTCGTCCGCCCCCACCTGGGCCACATAGGCGGGGTAGTCCTCCCGCATGAGCCGCTTGACCTCCTCGGTCAGCTCCGCCCGGCCGTCCACCATATGGTAGTGTTCCCCCTCAATGCCCAGGGCGATGAGCTTCTGCCCCTCCTCTCCCATGAGGAAGGACATCAGCCGGATGGCCTTGTCCGGGTGGGCGCAGTTTCTGGAGATGAGGGTCACCGTCCAGCCGTTGATGCTGGTGCCGGGGAGGGTGTGGGGGTCGCCGTCGGCGTTGCGGGGGCCGTCGATGGCGATGTACGCGCCGCCCGGGTTCTTTTCATAGAGGGCGCGCTGCTGCTCGGCCAGATCGGTGCGCTGGTAGATCATGCAGAAGTAGCGCCCCTCCGCCAGTTTTTCCTCCATCTGGGCCCGCTTGTCGATGAAAATGTCGTTGGCCAGCAGGCCCTCCTCCCCCAGCTGGCGGAACATGGCCAGCCAGCGCTTGTACTCCGGGTCGGTATAGCGGTCGTAAAACCGGCCGTCCTTCTCGTAGGGGATGGCCAGGAAGTTCATGAGGAACAGGTCGAAGGAGTCGCACCCCCGGTTGGTGAACTCGTGGGCCCCGATGGGGATCAGGGGCGTGCCGTCCACGGTGGGGAAGCGCTCCGCCGCCGAGCGCACCGCGTCCGCGAAGCCCTCCGGGGTGGTCATGTCCGGCGAGCCGATGGCCTCGTAAATGTCCTGGCGGACCAGGAAGGTCTGGTTGGAGCCGATGCGCTCCTCTCCCTGGTAGTCCTCCGGGGTATAGGAGGAGTTGGGGTAGCAGTAGGTGCTGCCGTCCGGCCGGGCGTACCACGCCAGCCGCCGCCGGTCCGCCACCGTCCAGAAGTAGGGGTCATATTGGTCGGCCAGCTCGTTCAGGGAATAGGCCATGCCTCCGTCCACAATCTCGGTGAGCTGTGTCTCCCACCAGCCCAGGGTCACCAGGTCGGGCAGATTGTCCCCGGCGATGAGGGCGTCCAGCGTCTCCGACTCGCTGCCGTCCGGGGAGATAAAGCGGATGTCCACGCCGGTCTTCTCCGTGACGGCCCGGCTCACGGCGTTGCCGCCCCAGGGGGTGTTGTACCAGCTGTAGTTGACATACCATTCCAGGGTCACCGTTTCCGCCTCGCCGGAAATGGGCCCGACCGGGGGCGGGAGCCCGTTTACTCCTTTACGCTGCCCGCGGAGATGCCGCTGATGATGTACTTGGAGAAGAAGCAGAACGCCACCATGATGGGCACTGCGGAAACGGCCACCACCAGATAGGTGGCGCCCAGGTTGGTGGTGATGTCTCGCACGGCGGACAGCTCCGCCACCATCACGGGCAGGGGCCGCTTGGACGGCGTGTTGATGAGCATCATGGGGATCAGGTAGCTGTTCCAGCTGCCGATGAACGCGCCGATGGCCATGGTGGCGATGCCGGGGGCCATGATGGGCAGGGCGATGCGGTGGAAGATGACCAGCTCACCGGCCCCGTCGATGCGGGGGGCCTCCAGGATGGCCTTGGGCATGACGGACAGGATGTACTGCCGGAGGAAGAACACGGTGGCGGGGCTGGCGACGGAGGGCAGAATCAGCGGCCAGTAGGTGTCGATGAGCCCCATCTGGTTGACCAGGTTGTAGAAGCCCAGCAGGCTCAGCTGGGAGGGCACCATCATGAACACCAGCAGCACGGTGAAGATGACCTTGGAGCCGGGGAACTTGTAAAAGGCCAGCCCGTATGCCGTGAGGGCGGAGAAATAGGACACCAGCGCCGTATTGCACACAGCCAGAAACAGGCTGTTCAAAAAGCCCCGGCCCAGGTCCATATTGTCCGCCACCAGCTTCCAGTTTTGCGCCAGGCTGCTGCCGGGCAGCAGGGAGAAGCCGGTCATGATCTCGTTGCCGGAGCGGGTGGCGTTGACCAGCATCAGCAGAAAGGGGGTGAAGCATAGCGCGGACAGAAGGATCAGGAACAGGTACAAAAGGCCCTTTGCCGTGCGGGTTTTCACAGTCTCAGACACAGGTCAGTCCTCCTTTTTGTTCATCAGCTTGAAGGCGATGGCACAGAACACCGCGATGATGAGGAACAGCACGAAGGCCAGGGCGGCGGCGTAGCCCATCTGGTTTTTGTTGAACGCCATGTCGTAGAAGTAGAACACGGCGGTGAACAGGCTGCGCCCCGGGTCCCCCTTGGTGCCGGACATGAGGTAGGGCAGGTCAAACAGCTGCAGCCCGCCGATGAGGCTGGTCACCGCCACATACAGCATAATGGGACGCAGCAGAGGCATGGTGATGCGGGCGAAAACCTGCCAGCGGTTGGCCCCGTCCAGGGTTGCGGCCTCAAAATAGGAGCGGTCGATGCCCTGGACGCCGGCCATGAGCATGATGAAGCTGTTGCCGAACCACATCCAGGCCCCCACCACGCCCACCACCATCTGGGCGGTGAGCCCCTCGCCGGTGAGCCAGTTGATGGGGGAGGAGATGATCCCCGCGCCCATCAGCATCTGGTTCATCGTGCCGTACTGCCAGTCCAGCAGGGTCTTGAACAGGAAGGCAACCGAGGTGCAGGCGATGAGGTTGGGCAGGTAGAAAATGGCCCGGAAGATGCTCAGGCCGCGCATGCGGTACTTCATGTCGTTGAAGATGATGGTCAGCAGCAGGGCCAGCCCCAGCTGGAGGACAATGTTCACACCCCACATCTTCAGGGTGTTGACGAAAGCGGACCAGAACAGCTTGTCGCCAAAAGCCCGCTTGTAGTTATCAAACCAGATGAAGGTCTCCTTGCCGAAGCCCTTGTAGTTCATGAAGCTCATCTGGAGCGTGCGGAACACGGGGTAGACGTTAAAGACCAAAAACGCGATGACAAAGGGGAGGCAGAACAGGATGCCGTAGTAGTTCCGTCTCTCCAGCGTGCCGCCCTTTGCCTTTTGGCGCGGCTGCTTTACCTTTACTGGCGCCGCCATGGGCGCTCCCCACCTTTCTCATAATTAATAATTCAGCCGGGGCGGAGCGGCCTTGCGCTCCGCCCCGGCAAAGGGTCTGTGTGCGGCAGATTGGGAGGACGTCAGTCCAGCGTGACGGGGGCGTCGGCGGGGACGGACAGCTCGGGATAGGTGGTGATGACCGTGGTGTAGAACTCCTTGAGGGCCTCCTCCTTGGTCTGCTGCCCCTTCTGAACGGACATGACCGCCGCGCCGAAGGCCTCCTTGCAGGCGTCGTCATAGCCCGTGATCAGGCTGTAGTCGATTTTCTCCATCTCCTTGGCGTAGAAGCCGTAGGTGTTCTGGTTGCCGAAGGACTCGTTTTGGAAGTCCTTGTTGGCCTCCAGCACGGCCTTGTTGTTCACCACGTCGCCGTTGGAGACCTCCAGCCACCACTGGGCGGTGTCGTCGTTGAGGGTGCAGAACTCGATGAACTGCTGGGCGGCCTCCTTGTTCTGGCTGAACTCATTGACGGTGAGGAAGGTGCCGCCGCCGAAGAAGGAGCACACGCCGGAGCATACGCCGAACTTGCCCTTATTGCCCTCGGCGTTGTCGCGGACGATCAGCGCGCCCCAGGAGGGCATGACGTAGGAGAACACCTGGGTGATATTGTCACCGCCGGCCTGGCCCTCGCTCATCAGCTCGTCCTTATCCATGCCCCACACATCGTCGCTGTCGGCCAGTTGGGGCAGGGGACCCGCCATAGAGGCGTACCAGGGGGCGGACCACTCCTTGGCAAAGGCCACGTAGTTCTTCTGGTAGAGCTCCACGGCGCAGTCGAAGTAGTCCAGCCGGTCCTGGTCCACGATGATCTGGCCGTCCCTGACCCAGGGGTTGGAGCTGATGGAGAACCAGCGCAGGGCGCCGGTGTCGCCAAAGATGGTGTAGCCCTTCTCCTTCAGCTTGGCGGCAGTGTCCTCAATGGTGCTGAAGGAGGAGAACAGCTTGCCGATCTCGTCGGGGTCGTCGGTGCCGAACACTTCCTGGGCCAGGTCGCGGCGGTAGATAACGCTGCCCGGGCAGGCCTGGTAGCTGATGGCCCGCAGCACGCCGTCGGAGTCGCAGCCGGCCTCGTATGTATAATCCACCAGGCGGGTCTTGACCTCGTTGTCCAGGGCGCTCAGGTCGGCGCAGAAGCCGGCCTCGTAGAAGTTGGGGAGCATCTGGGGCTCGCCCACGAACACGTCCACGTCCTTGCTCTTGGCGCCCAGTGTCTGCATGATCTTGGTCTGGAAATCTGCGGAGTCGAACACCACCACTTCCACCTCGCAGCCGGTCTGCTCCTCATAACGGTCGGCGAACTGCTCCAGGTCCTTGGCCAGGGTCCACAGCACGATCTTGCCGTACTGCTTGTAGCCGGTGGAGTCGGTGAGGTCATTGCCGCCGGCGGGGGAATTGTTCTCAGGGGCCTTGGAATTGCCGGGGTTGTCCGCATTGCTGCACGACGCCAGGGAGAGGGTCATCAGCACTGCCAGAACCATCGCTATCAGCTTTTTCATGTCTACTGCTCCTTCCGAAATGTGTCCGAGTGGGTCTCGGCTTGATGGGTTCATCATAGCAGACCGCCGGACACGGGGAAATGGGGCAGATTTTAACGGGGTGTCGTTTTTTATAGCGGGTATCAGAATAAGCGCCTTAAAAGCCGCGGCCCGCTTTTACAAGGAAGCAATTTACCTCAGCTCCGCGCCGGAGATTCTTGATGCAACGTTGACTTTTTTGCCGCCCGTTTCCGGGAAAAATCCGCCCGGCCGCGTTGCCCCGGGACGTGCACCTCCGGCCCCGTTATCCCTCCCGGTCGGGAGGGATAAAATTATGCAGCAGACAACAACCTACAAGCTCAATCTCATCGAAACCAGCGACGCGTTTTCCCCGGAGCCGCTCAACCAGAACACCCGGAAGGTGGAAACCGCCCTGGCGGACGGCGCGGCGGCCCTGGCCGAAGAGACTGCGGCCCGGCAGAAAGCGGTGGCCGACGAGA
>CAJUEG010000028.1 GCA_910584835.1 uncultured Oscillospiraceae bacterium
AAAAACTACAAAATTTCTTCGGCGTTTTCTTACAATTTCAGATTGGCGTTGACAATTAAAATCAACCCTGGACGCCGCGAGGCCGCGCCGGAAGATGTGCAAAGGCTTTCGGAGAGCGTCGCGGAAGTCGGCATGATGAATCCCATCACCGTGGATGCTGACTACACCCTTGTTGCGGGACTTCATCGTCTGGAGGCCGTGAAGCTGCTGGGCTGGACAGAAGTGGAGTGTACCGTCTGCGGGTTGGACAGGCTTCACGCAGAACTGGCGGAGATCGACGAGAACGTGATCCGCACCGGCCTTTCAGATCTGGAACTGAGCGAGCTGCTGGCGCGGCGGAAGAAAATTTACGAAACCCTGCACCCTGCCACGATTGCGCGTAATCTGCCGGGTCATGCCAGCAACTATGAATCTTCGAGCGACAAATTGACGGGCGAAGAAAAACCGTTCTCTCAGGACACCGCCGAGAAGATGGGCGTCTCTCCGCGAACCGTTGAGCGCCACGTTCAGATCGGGGAAAATCTGACGTTGGAGGCAAAGGAAATCCTGCGCGGCACAGATAGGAAGGTCACAAAGCAGAATTTGACGAAGCTCTCCCGCCTGAAGCCGGAGCAGCAGATGGAGGCCGCGAAACAGTTGACGGAGGGTACGATCAAGTCTGTCGATGAATACACGGCAGAGGACGCAGCTACAGTGCGTGAGGGCAATTATTATCAAACTGGCGCGTTTCTCGTTGATGCCTTTTCACAGCATAACAACGCACTGGGCCGGATTCCGGAAGCCTACAAATTACGTTTGGAGCACTATCGGGAAATCCTGTCGTCTGAACAGATCAAGGCTATGATCGGCATTGCCAAAGGCTCAATCAAAATGTTGCAGGACTACATCAATTTTTTGAATAGCGAATTGGAGGTATCTGAATGAACATACTCAATAATCGCCCCATCATCATTGGCATTGACCACGGCTATGGCAATATCAAGGCCGCCAACTGCTGCTTCAAAACCGGAGTGGCCTCCTTTGACAAGGAGCCGACCTTCAAGAGCAATCTGCTGGTTTTCGAGGGCCGCTATTATCTAATCGGCGAGGAGCACAAGGAGTTCACCGCCGACAAAATGGCGGACAGTGACTACTACATCCTGACCCTCGCCGCCATCGGACGGGAGTTGAACATCCGCAAACAGACCTCGGCCCATGTTCATCTCGCGGCGGGGCTGCCCCTCACTTGGGTCAGTGAGCAGAAAGACGCTTTCAAAAAGTATCTGCTGCAAAGGGACAGCGTGGATTTTACCTTTCGAGGCGTGAACTACCACATTGACTTTGTTGGGGCAGACATTTTCCCCCAGGGGTTTGCCGCCGTTGCGGATCAACTCCGGGACTTCCGGGGTGTGAATATGCTGGCCGACATCGGCAATGGCACGATGAACGTCATGTATATCAATGACCGCCGCCCTCTGGAGAAAAAGTGCTTCACCGAGAAATACGGAACGCATCAATGTATGCTGGCGGTTCGGGAAAATCTGCTGAAGCTCTACGGCTCTGCCGCTGACGAGGCGGTGATTGACCGTGTGCTGCGATACGGGACTGCGGAGATCAGCGAGCGGTATCTGACCGCTATCCAGGCAACTGCCAGGGAGTATGTAGCTGGCATCTTCCGCCGTCTGCGGGAGCATGAGTATGATCCAGAGTTGATGAAGTTGCACATTGTGGGCGGCGGTGGCTGTCTGATTAAAAACTTCGGGGAGTTTGACGCTGGCCGGGTGGTTATCAACGAGGACATCTGCGCTACTGCCAAAGGATATGAATACCTGGCTAGGCTCCGTGCCCGGAAGGGCGGTGTGGTATGAGTAAGCGGATCGTCAGCACCAACATCCGCTTCAATTTGGAAAAGGGAGCGGATCGTGCCGCATGGGAGCATTTGCAGCAACGCGACAAGCGGCAGTATCGCTCTTACAGTAAAGCGGTGATCGCCGCCGTCAACGACTATTTTGAGCGCCGGGGGCGGTTGGATGCCGACCCTTATCTGGAAACCCGTGAGAAGGAGGACGCTTTCCTTCTGCGGGTGCTTGAAACCGTCCGGGCCGGGTTAAACCAAAGCCCTCCTGTCAATGCAGCAGATACGCTGTTCCGGTTGTTACAGGGCATTCAGCCTCAGCCCATGCAGGTCGAAGAAGCACTACAGGAAGATCAGCAGGAGGCGGATGAAGCGGCGCTGGATTTTGTAGACAGCTTTTGATACCAAAAGCGGCGGTTTCCACACCAGAAAAATTTGAATTAGCACCAAAATGTACGGCATCAGATACCAACTTCCCCGCATTAGCGCGGAATGTTGGTATTTGGTGCTATTTTTTATGGCTTTGATACAAAAGCACCAAAAAACGGTATTGAAATAGGAGTTTTCAGTACCAGCAGGCCAAGTATGGCCGGAAGGGAATGAATATGACGGACACAGAAAAGAAGCTGATCCAGGCGCGGCACCGGCTGGAGGAGGCCCAGGCCCGTGACCGGGTGAAGCAGCGCAAGGCCCGGACGAGAAGGCTCATTCAAGAGGGTGCAGTTTTGGAAAAGGCTCTGCCGCAGACGGTAAGCATGGACTTAAATGAGTTGGAAATGTATCTTCACGGGCTTGCAAATTGACTACGCAAAGCAGGAGCGTCCCGGTTCGCCGGGGCGCTCCGCTTTTCCGGCCCGAAGGGCGAAGGGCGCACTTACTCACCACCCGCAAGCGGGCGGTGGTACTGCCTTCGGCAGTCGTGCGCTCTCCGAGGGGGATGCGGCCCCTGCGGGGGCCTGCTGGGAATGACTGCGGTCATTCCCGGTGCGTATGGAACAGACCGGTGCGCCGCCCTGTTCCATACGCCAGCGAAAACCTGCCACTGGCAGCTTTTCGCTGTTTACGGGGGACGAAGGACGGGAGACGAAAAACGGAGGTAATAAAAACTGGCGATTTATCATTTGGAGGCAAAGGTCATTAGCCGGGGAACGGGCCGTTCCGCTGTCGCGGCAGCGGCCTACATGAGCTGTTCCCGGATGTACAATGATTACGACGGCGTTCAGCATGATTACACCCGGAAGCAGGGCCTTGTCTGGCAGCAGGTTTTTCTACCGGATATGGCACCGACAGAGTGGTCAGATCGAGAGGTTCTCTGGAACGCCGTGGAGGAAGCGGAGAAAACCAAGGACAGCCGCCTCGCCCGTGAATTTGTCGTTGCCCTGCCAGTCGAACTGGGCAGGGGCGAGTGGATTGCCATGTTGACTGATTTTATCCAGGCTAATTTTGCGGCGAAAGGGATGTGCGCCGATGCCTGTATCCATGATACGGACGGCCACAATCCTCACGCTCACATCATGCTGACGGTTCGCCCGCTCAAAGAAAACGGCACATGGCAGCAGAAAACGGAGAAGGAGTATCTCTGCGTCCAGGGCGGTGAGGAACGAGGCTTTACCGCTACCGAGTTCAAGTCGGCACAGGTGGAGGGCTGGGAGAAGCAGTATCAGTATAGGGACGGGAAGAAAAAGGTTTATATGGCACCCTCGGCGGCTGAAGCGCAGGGGTTGGAGCGGGTATCCAAGTATCCAAAAAGCACCAAGTATGGGCGACAGAATCCCGTCACCGCCCGCTGGAGCAGCGAGGAGCAGCTCGTCCTCTGGCGGGCGGCATGGGCCGATACAGTGAACCGTTGTCTGGAACGCTCCGGGCATGCGGAGCGCGTCGATCACCGAAGCCATGCGGAGCGCGGTTTGGATGAACAGCCTACCATTCACGAAGGGGTAGTTGCCCGTGCGTTGGAGAAGAAGGGAATCATTTCCGACCGATGCGAACTGAACCGGCAAATTAAGGCGGACAATGCCCTGCTGCGGGAGTTAAAATCATTGGTCAAGAAATTGATGGATGCGGTGAAAAACACTGTTCCGGCGATAGCGGAGGCAATGGAAACCGTTCGGCAAAAGATGATCATTTTCCGGTATCAGCTATTGCATATTGGGACTGGAAAAAGACAGATTACCGATACGCTCCATGCTGTTCAGCCGGACATCAAGCGGTATGAGGATATTGTTAAGCAGCTCAAGGCTAAGATAAAGAAGCGCCGGACATTGTTGGAGGAAAAGAAAAACACCCCAGCAATCCAGGTATTCCGGCATCGGGAATTGGCGCAGAAAATCACCGGTCTGACAGAAGATATTGAGGAATTGAAAAATGAGAAGGCCCTCCTGCTCAATCAGTTTAACTGTGCGGACGATCATGGCATGGACAAGATCAAACAGCATATTGCGTCCATGGAGTCTTCCCTGGAAACGCTGAATCAGCAGGAAGAAAAATATGCCGCTGAATTGGACGCGGCACTGATGCAGTATACCGAGCTGCAACAACAGGCGGCGGATATGGATGCCATGGAACTGGATGCCGCCCGTCACGCTATTCGGCCTGATAAGGAACGGGAAGCAGCCCAGCAGCTGCAAGCTGCCTATGGCAAGAAGTTTGATTCCGGAACGCTGGCGCAGAGCCGAAAGGATGTTGCTGCAATGTTGGATGAGTCAACAGAACCGGTGTCTATCCGCCGAACACTACAACAGTTGCAGGGACAGCAGAATGGGCAAAGCCATAAGAAAGAGCATAGCCAGGAGCGGTAACAAGCACAGTGCAAGGTGAATGTGTGATTTGAAACGTATCCTTTTTGCGATTCAAGAGTTTTTGCTGCGCCAATCTGCCAGAGCGGACGTACCAAATAATCGGAGATATCTACCATTCCGTTTTGCTTCACACTTGGTGACGGCTGTCATGTTCATAGTCGATGAACATCATCGCAAAGGCCAAAAACAGCAGTACCGAACAGCACAGGATCGCTCTTTCACCTAAATACTTGATGGCAAAATTTCCAAGGATCGCACCGATGATAAAGCACAGGATGATTCCAAAATACAAGGCGGAACTTACCAGATCATTTGTATCCCTGCTCTGAAAGTAGCAGTAAAAATTTTGCGTTCCGCTTCGCAAATTCCCGATACACATAGTGGTCGCCATCCCGTTTCCGCGGATTTTTCGAAAACTCTCCACTTGAATCCCGCAGGCGAAGGAAGTCAGGGAATTGGCCAAAAGGTTCATGGAAAAGGGGAAGAAAGATACTCCGGCGAGAATTGCCGCCTCAATCAGAACCGCACCCTGCCGCCAATGTAAAAGCCGGTTTTTGCCTCTGCGGACCAGCTCTGCCAGTACGATCCCCAGGGCGAACGCAAGCACGGGGAAAAAGTAGCGTGCGGCAGACTGGAAGTTCCCCTCAGACAGGCTTACGCCCAACAGCAGCATATTGCCGGTCTGTGCGTTGGCGAATACATGATCGCGCGCAATGTAGGAATAGGCATCCATAAATCCGCCGGATATGGCCAGCAGCATTCCCAGGCGTATGGATTCCGACATTTGTTTTGTCTGTTTCATTGATTTGGCTCCCTCCCTTGGAACAAGCCCGCCATACCACGGGAAATCAGCGGCGTTAGTGATGAAGAGCTAATGTTTATATAATGACCGTATTTTGTTCACAGCGTATGTGATTTTTAGGCCCTCCGGTCTTGCGGTTTTCGACCGCTGTGGTATAATATCGGTGTCCGATCTATCTCAAGGAGGCCGCTATGTACCTGTATAACATCTGCGCAGCCATGAATCCTCTGGAGGGGATATCGGCTTCAGGCAGAAATGTC
Organism: uncultured Oscillospiraceae bacterium; assembly: GCA_910584835.1. Classification (GTDB taxonomy): domain Bacteria; phylum Bacillota; class Clostridia; order Oscillospirales; family Oscillospiraceae; genus Enterenecus. The sequence continues at coordinate 5,695 of CAJUEG010000028.1, forward strand.
CTTGTTCTTTTAACATCGGAGGAATTAGAAAAAGGCGTGGATATTCCAGGCCTGGAGCGTATCATCCGGCATACGCCCTCTGTCCAGGGTGCCCGCGCCTGCAAGGCGGAATTCCGCCACGACTGCCTATGCGGAACGATTATCACGCCGCGGCGTACCAAGGACGGTGCTCCCATTGCTTTTGGCTATCTTTTAACCGAGAAATGGGCCGTGCTGTGCGACGATACTGGAACGGCCCGCTCCGCTGTCCAGCACTTGCAAAAGGGGAATCCCCAGCGGGAGTTGGGCGTGGGGGGCTTCTTTTGTGAGTTCTTGGAGTGGCTGATCGCAAAGGATCTCCATCATCTCCAGAAACTGGAGGACGATATGGACCAGATGGAGGAGCAGGTCCTCTCCGGGGAACTGGATCAATTTAACTCCCGCATGAACGCTTTGCGCAAAGAGATTATCCGGTGGCTTCGGTACTACACACAGCTGGATGACATGGTCTGTGAGTTTCAGGAGAATGAAACCGCCCTGTTCCGGGACAGCGAGCTGCGGATGCTCCACATGGCGGAAAAGCGGATTGGCCGACTGGACGGTGAGGCGCAGGCCCTCCGGGAATACAGCATCCAGCTGCGGGAGCTGTTTCAGGCGGAGATCGACATCCGTCAAAACCGGATCATGAAGATCTTGACCATCGTAACCACGGTCTTTCTTCCATTGTCCCTGGTGGTAGGCTGGTATGGGATGAATTTTATCAATATGCCGGAATTGGCGTGGAAGTACGGGTATCCGGCCATCATCGTTGTAAGCGTATTGATCGTGGCGCTCTGTCTGTGGATCATGAAAAAAAAGAAATTCTGGTAGTACTGTTTCAGGGGGAAGGGAACCCGGCCAGCGTCACTGGCTGGACTTTCTTTTGCGTCACAACGTCTTTTTCTCCAGCATTTCATCGGACATCCGCTCCAACTGCTCCGCCTTGTGGTAGCGGTCAGCGAGGGTGTTGTCCGCCATCGAGCCTTCGGGTTGTCCGCTGAAACACAGCTTCAACAGGATGGGCGTCAGCACGGCGCAGCCCACCACGGTGATCACGATGGGCGTCATCATGGCTTGGCTGAGGGCCCCTATGGACAAGCCCCGGTTGGCCACAATCAGGGCCACCTCGCCCCGGCAGGCCATGCCGCACCCAACCTGGAGACACTCTTTCCCGTCAAAGCCGCACAGCCTGGCCCCCAGGCCGCAGCCGATAATCTTGGACAAAATCGCCACGGCCAGGAGGGACAGGGAAAAGAGGACCAGCGTCCCGTTCAGCTGGGGCAGCTCCACCTTGATGCCGATTCCTGCGAAAAACACCGGCGTCAGCAACAGGTAGCTCAGGGGCTCGAACTTGGAGCGGATGTAATCGGCCTTGGGGGTGCAGGCTACCACCAGCCCCGCCACAAAGGCGCCAATGATATCGGCCACGCCGAAGAACTCCTCCGCACAGTAGGCCAGCAGCAAGCAGAGCACAAAGGCGAACACCGGGTAACGCCGGAGGTTTTTCTCGTGGGCCTTTTCGATGATCCGGCGGAACAGCCAGATGCCACCGCAGGCGGCGGCGATGGCAAACACAAAGAACAGCGCAATTTTCAGCAGCACCAGCGGCAGGCTGCCCCCGCTTCCCGCCGCGCTGGACACCAGCGTCAGGGCAATCAGGCCCAGCACGTCATCGATCAGGGCGGCGGCCAGGATGGTGCTGCCCACCTTGGTGTCTAAACGCCCCAATTCCTTAAGGGTTTCCACGGTGATGCTGACAGAGGTGGCGGTCAACACCGTGCCCAAAAAGAGGTTCTCCAGGAATGTGTTCCCGGGCAGCCAGCCCAGTCTCCCCGCCAGAGCGCCAAAGCCGGTCCCCATCGCCATGGGCGCCAGTACGCCGCACAGCGCCACCAGAAAGCCCGCCTTGCCGGCGCTGCGCAGCTCCCGCAGATCGGTGCTCATTCCGGCGGTGAACAGAATGACAATGACGCCCAGCTCGCTCAACCGGGTGAGAAATTCGGTCTCCGACAGGACGTTCAGCATGGCGGGCCCCAGGATCAGGCCGGCCAGCAGTGCGCCTACCACCCGGGGCATTTGAAATTTTCCTGTGGCGATTCCCAGCAGCTTGGTACTGAGCAGAATCAAAGCCAAGTCTAACAGATAGTGATAGGACATCAGTGATACCTCCCTGTTTCTATGTTAAAACGCAAGGCTATCATAGCTTTTTTCATTGAATTTACAAGGAGAATTTTAGCTAAAGCGGGTCCGGTTGACGATGATATTTTCGTCCATTTTGAGGCCGTCTCAACCTCCCGGGGCGTTGGGTTCAGCCCTCGCCGTCCTGCCGCCACAGTTCCACCCTTCCCCGATTCAGCTTGGCCTTGAGCAGCATCTCGTCCGCTTTTTTCAAAAGCACGTCCGGAACATCCGGGCCGATGGCGCCGCCGATGCTGGCGGTGACGTAGGGCCCGTTTTCCGCGCCGTCGACGGAGAGGGCGGAAATGTCGCCGCAAATCTTATTCAGTCTCGCCTCCAGCGCGTCCGGGTGAATGGACGCGAACAGCATCACAAATTCCGCTCCATAGTAACGGATCAATCTGTCCGGCTCACGGAGGCCGGAATGGATCAATTGCGCCACACGCGCCAGAAGATTATCCCCGGCCTTGCGCCCATAGGTATCGTTGATATCCTGAAATTGGTCCATGTTGAGGACGGCCAGGGCGCAGATCTTTTCGCCGCTCCGGGCCTCTGTATCATAATAGCGCCTGTTATATACATGGGTAACGGGATCGAGATACAGATTGCTGTGCATATCGAAGATGGAATCGACAGGCAGCGCCTTCCCGTTTCCGTCAAGCAGCACATCCCCTGTAATCCGAACCAGCGTTTCCAGCACCAGCGGTTTACCGTCTACCTTGACATACCTTGAGAGCACATGAAACGCCTCACCGTCCAGGAGCACGATTTTGGAAAATTCCTTCCGGAACGCCAGGCACCACATGGAGGAGCAGTTGACGCACCGCTTTTCCTGTTTCCAAAAGCGATAGCACGGCTGGCTGGTTTTGGCCAACCTGCCGCTGCTGTCGATTTCCAGGACGCTGTTATCGGAGGGGTCCACCAAGCGAACATTATAAACCATAAATTTGATGATGCTGATCAGGTCGCGGGCCTGACTGCCGGTCATCTCGCTGCCCAGCGCCGGGAGTTCTCCCCGCTCGCCGGCATCGGGGGCTGCGGGGAGCTTGCCATCCAAGGGAATCAGCTTGCCCATGACTTCCTTGTAATGTCCGGCATGGGGGGAATCCCAGACGGTTTGCAGCTCACACCGGTATGACCGGGGCCCCTCTCCGGGCAGGTCCAGCGTAATATTCTCCCGAATCAGAGGGCGCGCATTGGTCGCTGCGGACAGCTTGCGCCTCAGCCGGTCTACCGCGGGACGGTCGTACTTTTCGTAGGGGGTCGACTCCAAATCCATCGCCGCAACGGGTTCCTCTATCCCGAAAAGCTTCATTGCGGCCTTGTTGTAATGCAGAATTGCCGGTGACACTGTGTAATAAAACCCGGGGTACGCTCCATTGAAAAAGAATTTAAAGCGCAGACGCTCGCGGTTTAGCTCCTGGGCGATGCTCTCGGTGGCTGCCACTCCATGGTCGTGCAGATCGGCCACCGCCTCCTCAATCAACTCCTGAGCGGAATTCTCGCCGCTTCCGGGTCGCGCGGAGTCGGAAACGGTCAGTGCGCCTTTCAGATCGTCAAAGATGTTGGACAGGCATGTCATCAGCAACGGGTTGAAGGTTCCGCATTGTCCGTCCAGAATCATTTGGAGTGCCTGTTCAGGGGTATGGGCCGGCTTATAGCACCGTTCGCTGACCAAGGCGTCGTACACATCCGCCACGGACACGACCTGGGCCGAGATGGGGATATCCTCCCCCTTTAACCCGTCCGGATAGCCTTTGCCGTCATACCGCTCGTGGTGCCAGCGGCAGATCTCATACGTCAGCTGCATGAGGGCGTTTGCGTTCTTTCCCAGGCGCAGAGCGTCGACCATATTGGCCCCCGCCATGGCATGGCCTTTCATGATCTGGAACTCCTCGTCGGTAAACCTGCCCGGTTTGTTCAGAATTTCCTCCGGCACAGTCATCTTGCCAATGTCATGGAGGGAGGAGGCGGTACAGATCAGGCGCTTCTCCTCACTTGAGAAAGAGTACCGGTCCGATACCTTCGTCAGCTCCCCCAGCAGCATTCTGGTGATGGTTCGGATGTTCCGGACGTGGTTTCCGCTCTCGCCGTTGCGGGTCTCCACAATATGGGAAAGGATGGAGATCATGGCCGAATTGGTCTCGTTCTCCTGGATCATCTCGTTCACCAGAGCGTTGGACAGCTCCTGCTGTCTGCCGGAAAGGTCAATGATATCATCGATACGGTGACAGATCACCCGCTCGTTGAACGGGCGCTGGATCAGTTCGCTGGCACCCAGGCTGTAGGCGGTGTTGATGTTATCGTCGGTATAGTCTGAGGAGATCATGATGACAGGCAGAAAGTCCAGCCAGCCCCGCTCCTTCATAGCTTTGAGCAGGCCGAAACCGTCCATATCGGGCATCACAAGATCCGTAAGGACCAGCGAAAACTCCTCCGCGTGGTCCTCCAGGATCAGCACCGCCTCTTTGCCGTTGCAGGCCTCTTCCAAAAAGTAGTTCTTTTCCAGCATACTTGTTACGACCGCTCGATTAAATCTTGAGTCATCGACAACAAGAATCTTATGTTCCTTCTTTTCTTTCAGCATAAACGGTTCCTCCAGAGTCTTAGTGATAGCGAAAATATGTTCCAACGCATATCCGGCAGAGCCGCAGGACGCCACTTATTTTTTGCGGCCCTCCTATGAAGTCTGAGTGTAAAATCCATTGTAATCTATTGTTGTATGTTTTAACTGCGGCTTCTAAATGTAAAATACATTATTGCATATTTTGTGAACAAAATTAGTTTGTTTTGTAAATATTAGCACTCCTCTGTTGACAGTGCTAATTCGCTGTGGTAAAACGAGGGTGTTCCAAGGGAGGAGGCCCAAAGGGGCCTCCCCAACAGGAACATTAGAAATATGTTAAAATGTGAATGGAGGAATATTTATGGTACCCAGTATTTTTGGTGAGAGCCTGTTTGATGATTTCTTTGGCAATGACTTTGATCTGTTCCCGGCTCTGCCCAGCAGCAAGGCGCTGTATGGCAAGCACGCCAAGAATCTGATGAAGACTGATGTCCGGGAAACCGAAAACAGCTATGAGCTGGACATCGACCTGCCGGGCTTTAAGAAGGACGAGGTCAGCCTGGAGCTGAAGGACGGCTATCTGTCCATCAGCGCCGCCAAGGGCCTGGATAAGGACGAGCAGGACAAACAGGGCAGGTATATCCGTCAGGAGCGCTATGCCGGCACCTGTAGCCGCAGCTTCTATGTGGGCGAGGACGTGGAGCCCTCGGACGTGTCCGCCCGGTTTGAGGACGGCATCTTGAAGGTGTCTCTCCCCAAGAGAGAACAGAAGCGCCTGCCCCAGTCCAATCGGATTGCCATTGAATAACGGATCTCATCTGTCAAGCAGCAAGATTGCAAAAAGCGGAGCGGTCAGCCTGAACCGGGCTGACCGCTCCGACTCTGAAAAAGCGAAAAACTTTCTTGCGTCCGCAAGGCTGGAGAATCCATGTGCGCTCCGAGCTCTAATCAGGGTTTAATATGGCTAATGCAGGATGTCCTTTTCTGGAATATCTTTTGAAAAGAGGGATACGAATATGCGTATTTTGCTGGCGGAGGATGAGTGCGACCTGAATCAGATCATCCGGCAAAAGCTGACATCGGACGGGTATGTGGTCGATTGCTGCTTTGACGGTGAGGAGGCCATGGATTATATGGCCTGCGCCGACTATGACGCCATTATTCCGGACATTATGATGCCCCAAAAGGACGGTCTGGAGGTTCTGTGCGCTCCCTGCGGCAGTCCGGGAAAGGGACTCCAGTTCTGTTCTTGACTGCGAGAGACGCCATTTCGGATCGGGTAAAGGGGCTGGACAGCGGCGCAAACGACTATCTAGTAAAGCCCTTTTCCTTTGAGGAATTGACCGCCCGCCTGCGGGCCATGACGCGGAGCCGTTTTGGCATGGTCAGCAATGTCATTACCGTACCCTTGGCTGTCTTGCTGCCGCATTGGCGGTCATTGGAGCGGGAGCGGCCTATGGAGTTAATCCGTCGTCGGCACTTGTCTCCAAGACGGAGTTTGAGCGTGAAAACGGTCAGTATGTGTATGAGGTGGAATTTGCCGCTAACGGTGTCGCGTATGATTATACGATCAAAGCTACGGACGGAGCTGTCATCGCAAAAAACACCGAGGGACAACTGACCGGCACGATACAGCAGACCGATCCCGTGACCGCTCTCCCCGTAGTTGATTCTCCCGTAGTTGTGATCACCGCTGAACGAGCAAAAGAAATTGCCTTGCAGCACGCATCACTGGCCGCCACTAACGTGACCTTTGTTCACGCAGAGCTGGATTACGACGATGGCGTTCAGGTCTATGACGTGGAGTCCTATCAGGGCAACACGGAATACGACTATGAGATCGACGCCGCCACCGGCACCATACTCAGTTGCAATTATGACGCAGAGGCCCATCAGCCTGCGGCACAGCAGAATGATCCCGCAGCCACGCCTTCCTCGACCGTTCAAACGCCGATCGCTCCAAACAATGCCGCATATATCGGGGTTGACTGCGCAAAAAACATCGCCGTGTCCCACGCTGGGATTGCACTTGCCGATGCGGCCTTTCAGAAAGCAAAACTTGAAAACGACGATGGCCGGGCGGAATACGAAATTGAGTTTTATAAAGACGGCATCGAATATGAGTACACGATCGACGCTGTAAGCGGAACTGTGTTAGAGTATTACGTCGAGCGTGATGATTGAGAAAAAAGCGTTTAAACATAGTTCAAAGCAGGTATGGCGTTGAACCAGTGTTTACAGTACAGCTTATTTCTGTATCCGGCATCCTGCACTAGAACTATGAGGTACAGGTATACGTGAGTAGATAAAATACAATTGACCTGTCACACGGATGTTAAATTGCAATACAGGATCTGAGATAGGAGAAAATACCCTTGACAAATTCCATCTCAAAAGTCGCTATTATCCAAATACGCAACAGAACACGGATTCCGCAATCCCATGTTTTTCGTGGACGACGGATTCTCAGGAACAAATTTCCAAAGACCCGGCTTTCAGGAAATGATGAAATATGTGGAGGACTATTCGGTTTCCACACTGATTGTCAAAGACCTGTCACGTCTGGGCCGGGAGTATTCCTATATGGGGCGGCTGCAGGATTTCATCTTCCCCGCTTACGATGTCCGGTTTATCGCCATCAATGATGATGTGGACAGTGCAAAGGGCGAAAATGACTTCGCTGTGTTCAAAAACGTATTTAACGATTATTACGCCAAGGACACAAGCAAAAAAATCCGGGCAGTCGTAAAAATGCGCGGAGAAGCCGGGGAACACATCGCCAGTAACCCGCCCTACGGATATGTGAAAGACCCACAGAATAAAAAGAAATGGATTGTAGACGAGGAATCCGCAAGAGTGGTGCGGCGTATCTTTGATCTGTGCATTGCGGGCAAAGGACCAATGCAGATTGCAAAAATCCTGACCGCTGACAGGGTATTGACGGTTACTGCGTATAACGCCAGACAGAAGGGATGGGCCATGCCGGATAATCTGTACCGGTGGTGTGCCAAATCCGTTGCCGGAATACTGGAGCGGCCGGAATATACCGGTTGTACCGTTAATTTTAAGACCTATACAAAATCCCTGAAATTCAAAAAGCGGATGGAGAATCCGAAAGAAAACCAACGGATATTTGAGGACACACAGCCAGCGATTATTGAGCGGGGACAGTGGGAACGGGTGCAGGCGTTAAGAGCCAACAAGCGCAGACCCACAAAGACAGGAAAAACAAGCATTTTCTCCGGTCTTGTCTATTGCGCCGACTGTGGCGCAAAGCTCTATTACTGTACCTGCAATACCTACAAGGATGAGTCTCAAGACCATTTCGTCTGCTCCAATTACAAGAGCAATACAGGTTCCTGCCAAATCCATTACATCCGAGAGGTTACGCTTTATAAACGGGTGCTGGAATGTATCCAGGGAACACTGACCTATGTGCGTTTGTTTCGGGATGATTTCACTCAGGAAATGTTGGCGCAGGACGAGGCCAGCCGGAAAGCGGAACTGACGCAAAAACGGAAAGCCCTCTCCGGGACGCAGAAGCGTATGGAGGATTTGGACAAGATCATCCAAAGGCTTTATGAAGATTCCGTACTTGGGAAATTAAGCGACCTCCGCTTTCAAAAACTCTCGGCACAGTATGAAACAGAGCAGGCGGAAATTCAGCAGCTTGCAGCTTCGCTGGAGAGAGAAATTGAAAATGAAGCCGGACAGATTGCCGATGTAGGGCGTTTCCTTCAGCTTGCCGACAGGTATTCCGATTTGCAGGAGCTTGACGCCTCTACGGTAAATGAACTGATTGAAAAGATCGTGGTCCACAGCCCGGAGAAGATCAGCGGGAAGAAACATGTCACGATTGAAGTCTATTTTACCTATGTGGGGAAAATCCGGATTCCACTTGCCAAACCGGAACTACTGACAGATACAGAAAAACCGGCGTGACCTCTGCCACGCCGGTTTTACCGGGATTTTAGTTTACTTCCTTATGGGCCTCCGGCTAAGCCCCCTCCCCTCTTTTGGCGTCTGTCAGCCCTTCAGCTCCCACACGTGGTCGGTGCGGTATTTCCCGTCGCTGTACCGGCTGGAGCCGGACTCGAACAGCACCAGCACCCCGTCCGGGCTGAGGCACAGCCCCTCGGTCATGGGCATCACCGTCATGGCCTCGCTCTGCCGGGCGCTGTCCAGGATATAGGCCGGGATTTCATGGCCGCATACGTCCAGCGTCCCGTCAAACGCCTCCCCCTCCGGTACCCGGTAAAACAGCAGCGTGGAGTTGGCCCCCCGGCCATAGGACTGGCTGAGGATCACCTGCTCCCCCAGGCAGCACACCCCCTGGATGCGGTCGGGGGCCGCCATGGCGACGTCCGGGATGGGGTACTTCTCCCCGTCCGGGATGGCAAGCTGCCCGTCCTCCCCCATCCTGTAGCCCAGGATGTAGCAGCCGTACTCGCCGTCCGCGCTCTGGGTGGTGAAGTTGAGCTCCGGGGACAGGTTGTAATCCGCCTTGGGGTGGTAGAAATTGCCCACCCACAAAATCCCCCGGGAATAGTTCAGGAAGGACGGGGAGACCGGCACGGGGATGGTCTGCTCCACCGTCACGTCATGGCTGCCGGAGACGGGCAGCTGGTCCAGGGGCAGCACGGCCACGCTGTAGCTCCCGTCGGAGTCCAGCTTGGCGGACACGTAGACCGTGTCCCCCACCACCGCGATCCCCCCCACGTGGCTGGTGAAGGGGGAGCCGTCCGGGTTGAACAGGTAGTACTCCGCCGCCAGCTCCCCGGTGTCCAGCGACACACCGGTGATGGCGGAGGGTGTGTCGGTGATGGCGTAGGACGTGATGTAGGCCAGGCCGGTCTCCCCGCTGTAGCTGATCCCCTGGGGGGTCATGGCCTGGTTAAGGCCGGCGATCAGGAACTTGGACTCCGCCCGGCCGATAAACCCGGCGAACTCCTCCCGCTCCCGGAACTTCTCATTGCGCACGGACCCCTCCTGGGTCATGCGGAAGGCGTTTTCGCCCCCCTCTTCCGCCGGCGGGACGCTCTCCGTCAAGGCCGGAGGGGTAGGGGCCGGGGTGGGTTCCGTCTCCCCTGCCTGGCCGCAGGCGCACAACCCCGCGCACAGAGCGGCCGCCGTCAGCAGCGCCGCCGCGTGAAACCAACGCTTTTTCATTCCAATACCTCCTCAGTATTCCCTAAATCCCCAGCTCTTCCCGGGTGAAGGCGCGGGTGACGGCCCGTCTGCCGTCTCCGCTCAGCAGGGAGAAGTAGACGTAGGGCGCCTGGTCCGGGATGGCAAACTCCGCCCGGTCAAAGGACTCCCCCGCCCGGGCGCACAGGTTGACCGCCCACTTGGGGCTCATGTGCATGATGGCGCGCTGGGCACCGGAAAATTCCATTGAGGCATTCCTCCCCTGGAAGGCCAGCCGGGTGAAGGCCGGGCCGGTGCTGGCGTAGAACCGCCCCTCCTCCAGCGCCCGGATCACCGCCGGGTAGCTCAGCTCCTCCGCGAGCACCATGGTCCAAGCCCCAAACGAGTCGCACAGGGGGCTGCCAAAGGGCTGGTGGTTGTGGTTGTCGTCCGCCCCGTGGACGTACAGCCGCTTCCCCATCCGCAGCATCCGGTCATACAGAATCACATTGTCCTCCGCGCCGCTGATCATCATGGAGCCGGTGTTGAATATCTCCAGGCTGAAGCAGCCCGAGTAGGCCAGGATATCCTCCTGGCGCTCCATGGACCAGCAGGGGTGGTTGTAGGTCACCAGATACCCGCTCTCCCGGGCCTGGTCGATGAACGCCTGGATATACTCCCGGGTATAGCGCCGGGGGCCCAGGTCCCCGGCCTTTTCCCGCCGGGCGGCCTCCCCGGGGGGCATATACTTGCAGAACTTGGGGTCGAACCCGATGAGGGTGGTGTTGTGGGGATCCTTTGCCAGCAGGTTCAGGTGGATCTCCGGCCCGTAGTTGTCCAGCCGGCACTCGGGGGAGGGGCGTATATACGCCTCGTACCCCGTTACCAGGAGGAAATCGGGGCCGGAGGCCGCCGTGTGGTCGTAGGACGCCTCGTGGTCGGTGATGGCCAGGATGGAATAGCCCTGCTCCCGGTAGGCCCGGATCAGCTCCTCCGGGGTGAGGCTGCCGTCGGACAGGTTGGAGTGGCTGTGCAGGTTGGCCTTGTACTGGCGGGCGCCGGGTGAGATAAACTCCATATCGCGCTTCCTTTCTCTCTGGGCGGGGACACAGAAAAGGGGCAGACCGCCCGGTCCGCCCCTTTTGCCGCTTATTTCATGGCAGCCTTTGAGTAGCCGGTCATCATGTACTTCTGGAAGATCATGAAGAGGATGACCAGGGGGAGAACTGCCAGCACCGCGCCGGCCATGATCTCGTGGTAGTTGGACACGGCCTGCCCGGCGAAGGTCTGCTTCAGCTGGGCCAGGCCCACGGTGAGCACCCGGCGCACCTCGTTCTTGGCGATGATTTTGGGCCAGAAGTAGGCGTTCCAGCCGTTGGAGAAGGTCACCAGGGTGACGGTGAAGATGGTGGCCTTGCACATGGGCACCAGCACATGCTGAACCGTGCCGAAACGGCCCAGGCCGTCGATCAGCCCGGCGTCCACATAGCTCTGGTCCACCGCCATGAAGGAGTTGCGCATCATGAAAATGTAGTACGCGGAGACCGCCTCCGGGAGGATCAGTCCCAGGAAGGTGTCCTGCAAGCCCCAGCCGGAGCACATGATGAAGATGGGGATAAAGGTCACCTGGAGGGGGATCATCAGCGCGCCCAGCACAATATAGAACATGATGTCGCGGCCCTTGAACTTGCCGAAGGCAAAGCCGTAGGCGGCCAGGGTGCCCGTGCCGATCTGGAGCACCAGGATTCCGGCGGTCATGACGATGGTGTTCCAGTAATACTTCAGGAAGTTGGCCCGGGTGAGCACGTTGAGGTAGTTTTCAAAGTGGAACTCATGGGGGAACAGGGTGGGAATGATGAGCTGGGACTCGGCGGCGGACTTCACCGAGGTGGCCACCATCCAGTACAGGGGGAACACCATGACAATGGTGATTAACACGGCCACTACGGTGATGATATAGTAGCCTGCACCGCGCTTTCTGCTTCCGACAGTCATAACGCTTCTCCTCCCCCTCTCTTACGAATCGTAGTTCACGGTGTTGTTGGAGTACTTCATGGTGGCCACTGTGACCACCAGCAGAATGATAAAGAACATCACCGCCGAGGTGGCCGCGCGGTCCATGCGGAAGTCCACCATGGCGTAGCGGTAGATGAGGTAGACGAACACCTCCGTGGACCGGGACGGTCCTCCCTCCGTCAGGATATCCACCGACTGGAACACCTTCATGGAGGACAGGAAGGTGGTCACCAGCAGAAACAGGGTGGTGGGGGAGAGCAGGGGCAGCGTGATGCTGAAGAACTGCTGGGTCCGGGTGGCCCCGTCCAGGGCGGCCGCCTCATAGTACTGGGGCGATATGCCGATCATGGCGGACAGGTAGATCATCATGCCGTAGCCCAGCACGCGCCAGCAGGTGGTCATCAGCACTGAAAGCAGGGCGGTGGACTTCTGTCCCAGCCAGTCCACCGGCGCCACGCCCACCAGGGACAGGAAGTAGTTGAGCACGCCGTAGTCCGTGTTCAAAATCCACATGAACACCACGGCGCACGAGGACATGGCCACATACTTGGGCACAAACAGGATAGCCCGCATGGCGCTGAACCCCCGGGTCATGCGGCTGAAAATCAGGGCCAGGATCATGCCGCCCACCAGCGTGGCTAAGATCTCGCCCAGGGAGTACAGGAACGTGATCTTCAGAGAGTTCCACAGGTATTTCGCGCCGCTGCCCGTAAACAGCCAGATCCAGTTTTTCGGCCCCACCCAGTCCCACGTGGGGCTGAGCAGGTTCCAGTCGGTAAAGCTGATCTGCACCAGCTTGGCCACCGGGTAATAGGTGAACAGGGCCAGCAGCGCCAGCGCGGGGAGCACAAAGAGGAAATCGATGATCTTGGATTTCGTCCGGGCGGTCATCAGGGGCTTTTTCTCCGGGGCGCCCGCCTGGCCGACCGCCGGGGTCTTCGCCGGGGAATCTGTCATAGCAACCATTCCTTTCTCCTAGAGTGGGATAGGGACGGCCCCCAGCTCCGGACAGTGCGGAACTGGGGACCGGGGACTTGCGAAACGGCTTGTGCGCTTTTAGCCGCGGTCCGCCAGAATCTCGTCGATTTCCTCCACCATCGCCTCAGACTCCGAGTTGATGTCCCCTCCCTGGTTCATCATGTTGTCCATGTAGTTCTTCCAGGTGGTGGCCAGCTCGCTCCAGGCGGCGTTCTGGATACGGGGGTTGATGAGGTTCAGGTTGTCGAACACGCACTTGAACGCGGGCTTCTCCTCCAGGAACTTTATGCCCTCGTCGGTGGTCAGCACGGAGTTACGGGTGGGGATGTAGCCGGTGACCTTGGCCCAGTCCATGTTCACTTCCTTGCCCACCAGGTACTGCAGGAACTGCCAGGCGGCGTTCTTGGTGGCCTGGTCGTTCTTGGCGGGGATGCCCAGCACGCAGCCGCCCACCTCGGAGTTCTTGTCGCCGGTGGTGGCGGCGGGGTACCAGGCCATGCCCACCTCAAAGTCGCACTTGTCCACGTAGTTGTTGTACAGGGAGGAGGTGTGCATGACGGAGAAGGTCTTGCCGTCGTAGAAGGTCTGGCGCATGCCGGCGGAGGCGTCGGGGCCGAAGGGCCAGGCGATGAGGCCCGCGTCATACCAGTCGCGGAACTGCTGGGTGACCTTCAGGGCGGCCTCGCTGTTCAGGTCGCAGGTGTTGTCGTCGGTGATGATCTTCACGCCCTCGTTGAGGTACAGGGTCTCAAAGTACCACTGGTCCCAGCCGGGGATCATGGTGCCGTAGCCTCCGCAGGCCTCGGCGCCGGCCTTCAGGAAGGCCTCGAAATCCTCGATCTTCTCGGGGACGGTGATGCCCTTCTCGTCCGCCATGGTCTTGTTGTAGTAGATCACCTGGGTGGAGTGCAGGAAGGGCATGGCCACCTGCTTGCCCTCGTACTGGGAGCTGAGCAGCAGGCCGGTGGAGAAGTCGGTCACATCATAGCCGGTGCCGGCGATGTAGGGGTCCAGGTTCTCAAACACGCTGTTGGCGCCGTACTGGGCCACATAGTCGGTGTTGGCCACGCACACGGCGGGCAGGCCGGTTCCGGCGGCGTGGGCGGACACCAGGGCCTCGTTCACGTCCTTATAAGCGCCGATGTACTGGGCCTCCACGGTGATCAGGTCCTGGGACTCGTTGAAGCCCTTCACAATCCGCTCCACGTCGGCGGAGTACTGATCCTCCAGGGCGTGCCACCAGATGATGGTGATGGGTTCGGTGACCTCATACTTGCCGGGGTCTGCGGGAGCGGGATCGTTGTTCTCCGTGCCGCCGGAGGACTGAGCGGGGGGCTGGGAGGCCTGGCCGCCGGTGCTCTTGCTGCACGCGCCCAGGCTCAGCAGCATGACCAGCGCCAGGAGCAGGGAAATCGTCTTTTTCATTTTAGGGTTCCTTCCTTCCTTTTCTAAAAAAATGTGGCCCAGGTTCATCGGAGCTGTGCAGTCTCCGCCTCCCTTGAGCTTTGTGCTGTCGCCATTTTACCACACAGTTCCAGTCCTTGCAAGGGGGAGTTGTGCAATTATTTGTAAAATTATTTATATGAACAGGTGGTATTTATGTAAAACGCCAGCCCGCGCCCCGTTCCGCCGGTTTTGCCCCTTGCAAAAAATTCCCTTTGTGTTATACTATGTCCCATGGAAAACGGGCGCGGCTTCCCTGCGCCCACCGCCCCGGGGCGGTTAAATTGGACAAATAAAGAGAGGTTTTATCCCATGGATACCATCAAATTGGAGAGCGGGCCGGTAAAAATGATCGCCCACCGGGGTCTGAGCGGGCTGGAGCGGGAAAACACCTGCGCCGCCTTTGTGGCCGCGGGCAACCGGGCAAAGTACTTCGGCATTGAGACCGACGTGCACAAGACCGCCGACGGGCGGTTCGTGGTATTCCACGACGACGACACCGCCCGGGTGGGGCTGGACCATCTGGTGGTGGAGGAGAGCACCTTCCAGACCCTGCGCGCCCTCCAGCTCACCGACCTGGACGGCGCCCGGGGCCGGGCCGACCTGGTGATCCCCACCCTGGAGGAGTATATCGGCATCTGCAAGCGGTATGAAAAGGTGTCCGTGTGCGAGCTGAAAAACCAATTCCCGCCGGAGGACGTATCCCGCATTGTGGAGACCTATCGGGAGATGGGCTATCTGGATCATGTGGTATTCATCTCCTTCTGCGCCGCCAACCTCACCGCCCTGCGCCGGTGCTGCCCCGACGTCCCCGCCCAGTTCCTGCTCAAGGAGTGGCCGCCGGACGGCCTGGCCTTCCTCCGGGACAATAACCTGGGCCTGGACATCCGCCACACCGCCGTGACGGCCGAGGTGGTGGAGGCCGTCCACTCCATCGGCCAGCAGGTCAACTGCTGGACGGTGAACACCCTGGAGGAGGCCCGGGCCGTCATGGCCGCCGGGGTGGACTATATCACCACCAACATCCTGGAGTGAGCCATGATTAAGCTGTTTGATCCGGAAAATAAATTCTGGCAGTTTGTGAACAAGGTGACCGACGCGGCCCTGATGAGCCTTTTATGGCTGCTCACCTCCCTGCCCCTGGTCACCATCGGGGCGTCCACCGCCGCGTTCTACAGCTACACCCTCAAGCAGGTGACCAACCAGGAGGGCTCGCTGGTAAAAAGCTATTTTTCCGCCTTCCGGGCCCACTTCAAGCGGGCCACCCTGCTCTGGCTGCTCCAGGCCGCCGGGACCGTCTTTTTCGCCGCCGACCTGTGGGCGGTGTGGAATTTCTTCCTGGCCCAGGGGGGGGTCGCGGGCATCGCGGTGCTGGGGGTGTGCGGCTTCTGCGCCCTGGCCTTTTTGTGCTGCTGCCTCTATGCCTACCCGGTGCTGGCGGAGTATGACCTGCCGGTCAGGCAGGTGATCGTCAACAGCTTTCTGCTGGCGGTGGCCCGCCTCCACGTCACCCTGACCCTGGCCCTGCTCATGGGGCTGTGCTTCGTTTTGTTCTATTTCCTGAGCGGCCTGTTCTTCTTCTGGGTGGCGCTGTACGTCTTTTTCTCCTCCTACCTCATTTACGGCGCTTTCCTCAAGTTTCCCCCGCTGGCCGGGGAGGAGCCGGAGGAGGACGGCGCCGGGGAGGCGTCTCAGCCCCTGCCCGGCGGGGATGAGAAGTGGACGCTATGACGGGCCTGATGGAGCGCTTCCGGCGCTGGCGGGCCCGGGAGGCGGAAAAGCTGCGGGGGATGACCCTTCCCAAGAAAATCGGGTATGTCCTCACCTATTACAAGGGCTGGCTCCTGGGCCTTCTGGTGCTGGCGCTGTTCACCGGCTACGCGGTCGATGTGGTGGTCCAGAACCAAAAGGAAACGGTTTTGCTGGGCTTTTTCACCAACGACCAGCAGGACTACTTCCCCGCCGGCCGGCTCCAGCGGGACATAGCGGACTATCTGGAACTGGGGAAGGACCAGCGGGTGATCTTTGACGACGACCTATATGTGGACCTGCACGGCGAGGCCGTCGAGTACACCGCCGCCAGCAACGGCAAGATCATCGCCTACATATCCACCGCCAGCCTGGACTTTGTGGTCACCACCGGGGAGGTCTACCGGCACTTCGCCCAGGACGTCCCCCTGCTGGATCTGTCCCAGCTCCTCCCCCAGGACGTCTACGACCGCCTGGCCCCCCACATCGCCGTCTCCCCCGACCCCGCCGGGGAGGGAGGCGACGTTCCCGGCGCCATCGAGCTGTCCCAAAGCCGGTTCCTCCGGGAGGCCGGCCTGCCGGAGGGAAGCTACTACCTCTTTGTGCCTTACAACGCCCCCCACACCCAGGCGCTGTGTGACTTTATCCAATACTGCTTTCCGGCGGAGCCGTCCGGCTGACCGGCCCTCCGCCCCTCCCGCAGAGAGGAGCTGCCGCCATGGAGCTGCTGAAGCCCGGCGATACCGTCGGCATCGTGTCCCCCAGCCATGTGGCGGACCGGGCCGAATACCATAGCTATGCCCGGGGCCTGGAAAAGCTTGGCCTTCAGGTCCGGCTGGGGGAAAATATTGATAAGGACACCTGGGGTTATGTGGCCGGCGCCCGGGAGCGCGCGGACGACTTCAACGCCATGGTCCGGGACGGCGCGGTGAAGATGGTGTTTTTCGGCGGCGGGCAGGGGGCGGTGGACCTGCTCCCTCTCCTGGACTATCAGGCCATCCGGCGCTCCCCCAAGCTCTACCTGAGCTACAGCGACGGCACCTCCATTCTGGACGCCATCTACGCCAAAACGGGCATTGTCACCTACTACGGCCAGACCCCGGCCCTGTACGGCGGCGTCAGCCCCTATGACCTGGGGCAGTTCACCGCCCATTTCCTCCGCGGCGGCCCCGCCGCCCACACCCCCGGCGGCCCGTGGCGCACCATCGCCGGGGGGCGCTGTCAGGGCTGCCTGCTGGGCGGATATCTGGTGAATTTTGCCCTGTCCCTGGGCAGTCCCCACTTCCCCTTCCCCCGGGACAAAAAGTACATCCTCTTCCTTGAGGAGTCCGAGCGCTTCCACAGCGTGCCGGACGCAGGCATATTCCTGAGCTATATCGAACAGCATCCGCTGATGGAGCAGGTGACCGGCCTGCTCTTCGGCCACTACGCGGACCCGGTTCCACCGGCCCTGCTGGACCTGCTCCGGCGCTTGGGGGAGCGCCGGAGCATCCCGGTGGCCTATTGCGGCGATTTCGGCCACGGGCCCAGGCACGCCATTCTCCCCATCGGGCGGGAGGCGTGCCTGGACGCCGGGGGCCAGACCCTGCGTTTTCTGTGAGTCCCCAGAATAACAGCCGCCGCTCTTGAGAGCGGCGGCTGTTTTCCCTGCATCAGGCCCGGCGGCCAGGGCCGCGGCGCGGCGCGCCCGCTTCGGCCCCTGCGCAAAGGAGCATATCAAATTCTTGCAAGCGGACTGATCCGAGCGGACCGTCCCCCGCCCGTCACTGCAGAATATCCCGGATGCTGTCCTGGACCCGGAGGGTGAGCCGGGCATATTCCTCCCGCTCCTCCCCCGTCAGCCCGGACAGGCGGGCGGTCTCAAAGTCCTCCCACGCCTTTTCCACATCGGCCAGCGCCGTCCCGGCGGCGGACGGGAAGGCGACGCTCAGCCGCTTCTCCCTGCCGCCCGGCTCCTTGGTCTCTCCGATGGATATCAGTCCCCTGCTCACCAGCCGCTGGAGCAGCACCGACAGGCTCCCGCCGGACACTCCCGCAAATTCCGCCAGCTCCCTCCTGGCGCCGCCGTCCCACTGCCGCAGGCGCAACAGCAGATTTGCCTCCGCCAGGGACAGGCCGTTTTTCTGGGCGGCCGGCTCCAGATAGTAGTCCAGCAGCTTGCGCTCCCGGAGGGCGTCGTACAGCAGCCCCTCCCCCTCCAGCGCCCCGGAGTGGATTCGGGTGCGTTCCTCCCCCAGCCGGGTGGACACCAGCGGCAAAGGCGGCGCCGAGCCGTCCTGGGCGGCCTCAATGAGGAAGCGGTACACCTTCAGCCTGCGCTTTTCGTACTCCTCCTCGTCCAGCACGGTCTTGTAAAACTCGTTGTAGTATTCAAACAGCATCAGCTTGGTGCGCACGGTCTTGGAGATGCTCATCCCCTGGCTGGCCAGAGAGCCCTTTGTCTTGACATAGTAGTAAATGGGCACCTGGAGCGCAAAAAACCTCCTGGCGTGGCGGATATACTCCAGATTGAAGAGAAAGTCCTCACACCAGCTGATCTCCGGGTCCATTTGCAGCCTGTGCTCTGTGATAATGTCCCGGCGGTACAGCTTGTTCCACAGCACGCCGTAGTAGAAATCGGCGGGGTTCTCCATCATGTGGGCGGCAAACTCCTCCCGGGTGAGGGGACCGTCCTCGTCAATGTCCCCCTTGGGGGCCACCCGCTCCCCCACCACCCGGTAGAAGTCGGAGATCACCAGGTCGCAGCCGTGTTCCCGGGCGGCCCGGACCAGTAGCTTGGTGGCGTTGGGGGTAATCCAGTCGTCGGCGTCCAAAAACTGGAGGTATTCCCCCCGGGCCATGGCCATGGCCTGATTGCGCGTGTCGGACACGCCGGAATTGGCCTTATGGACCACCCGGACCCGGCTGTCCCGCCGGGCAAACTCATCGCACACCGCCCCGGAGCCGTCCTTGCTGCCGTCGTCGGCCAGGATGAGCTCAAAGTCGGCAAATTCCTGGCTCAGCACACTGTCCACACAGCGGCGGAGGGTAGACTGGGCATTGTAAATCGGGACGATAATGGTGACGCACGGTTTCATAAAAACCACCCCTGTGCCGGAAACGGCTCAAAATTGATGACACAATTATACCAAGCCGCCGGGGCGGTTGTCAATCTATGGCCGGGAAAAGGGCGCCGGCCCATAAAAACAGCCTCCGGCGGGAAAATTCCCGCCGGAGGCCGTTTGAATCGCTTCCGTTCAGTATTTGGCGACGGCCTCCCGGATCATGGCCACGCACTGGTCCACGATGGGGCCGTCCCCCTCCGCCAGGGGGGCCAGGGGGGCCCGGACGCCCCCGATGTCCGGCCCGCCGCTGCGGCGGAGGATCTCCTTGATGACGGCGTACAGGTTGCCGTGGGCGGAGCACATCTTGTAGATGATGCGGCAGCAGTCGTTCTGCACCTGCCGGGCCTCCTCCAGCCTGCCCGCGTAAAACAGCTCCCAGGCCTTGAGGTACAGCTCGGGCATGGCGGCGTAGGTGCCGCCGATGCCGCCGATGGCCCCGGCCGCCAGGCCGGAGACAAACTGCTCGTCGGGGCCGTTGAACACAATGGCCCCCTCGTCCCTCCACATCTGGATGTCCTGCACCGGCATGGACGAGTTCTTCACGCCGATGACCCGGGGGTTTTTCAGCATCTCCCGCAGCAGGGGCACGGACAGGGCCACCCCGGCCAGCTGGGGGATATTGTAGATGATGAAATCGGTGTCCGGCGCGGCGTCGGAAATGTCGTTCCAGTACTTGGCCACCGCGTGGTCGGGCAGATGGAAGTAGATGGGCGGGATGGCGGCGATGGCGTCCACCCCCTGCTGCTGGGCGTGGGCGGCAAGCTCCCGGCTGTCCGCCGTGTTGTTGCAGGCCACGTGGGCGATGATGGTGAGGCGCCCCTTGGCCTCGGCCATCACATTCTCCAGCACCAGCTTGCGCTCCGCCACGCTCTGGTAGATGCACTCGCCGGAGGAGCCGCCCACATACAGCCCCTTCACCCCCTTGTCCGCCAGGTAGCGGACAAGGGCGCGCACCCGTTCCGGGGAAACCGCCCCCGCGTCGTCATAGCAGGCGTAAAACGCGGGGATAACACCCTGATATTTGGAAAAATCTTTCATATGTTATGCTCCTTCGCACTGGTTTATCTTGATCTTGAATACCGCCTTGGTCACCGTCTCGGGCCCGCCCACCCGCATTTTGATCTTGTGGGCGTCGTCGGGGAACACCACCAGGAAGTCCCCGGGGGACAGGATCAGGCTGTGCCGCCCCTCTCCCCGGTAGGCATAGAAATCCCCCTGGTGGTCGAACTGGGCCAGGGCCGCGGGGGAGGCGATCTCCACCCGCTCCGAGCCGGACAGCATCAGGTGGATGTCCAGGTAAAGTCGGTGGGCCTCGAAGAAGGCGTCCCGGTCGGGGATGGTCTCATAGGTAAACTTGGTACAGTAGACCTCCTCCCCCTTGATGTCCACCCGCTCCTCCCCCAGGGCGGAGAGGAATTCCGGCGTGATGCGCTCCAGGGCCAGGTCCAGGTTTGGGTGTATGCCCCGGTAGTCCAGGGCGGTGGAATTGGATGCGAGAATCATATCCTCACCCCTTCACCGCACCCATGGTGATGCCCTTGGTGAAGTACTTCTGGAACACCAGGAACACGATGATGATGGGGACGGAGGCCAGGGCCGCGCCCGCCATCAGCAGGCCGTAGTCCTGCCCGAACTCGCCCTGCATCTTGGCGATGCCCAGGGGCATGGACAGCACGTTGGTGCCCGTCAGCATGAGCAGCTGCATGAAATAGTCGTTCCAGGTGTTGATGAAGGTGAAGATGGCCAGGGCGCCCACCCCCGGCTTAATCATGGGGTAGACGATGGTGGTAAAGGTTTTCAGCTCGCCGCCGCCGTCGATGCGGGCCGCCTCCAGGATCTCGCCGGGGATGCCCTCGGCGAACTGCTTCATCAGGAACACGCCGAAGGGCCAGCCCACCACTGGGAAGATCACCGACCAGAGGGTGTTGGTCAGGTGGAGACTGTCCATCTCCCGCAGCAGGGGGATCAGGATGACCTGCTTGGGCAGGGCCATGGCGCACACGATGAGGGAGAACAGCACGGCCCGGCCGATAAACCGCTTTTTGGCCAAGGCATACCCGGCCAGGGCGGCGGTGGCGCAGGTGAGCACCATGGCGGCCACCGACATGAACACCGTGTTGATGAGCCAGCGGAGGGCTCCGGGCAGCACCGGGCCGGAGAAGAACACGATCTGGCTGTGGTCCTCGGTGAACCACTCGCTCAGAGGGATGTGGAGCTCCCACAGGGGGGCGCTGCGCTTGCCCAGCAGCTCGTTGAAGTTGCGCATGGTCCACTCCTTGGGCCACCACTCGGGGACGGAGTTGTTGACCGCGGAGGGCGTCTTGAACGCGCCGGTGACAATCCAGTACAGGGGGAAGAGGAAGATGACCGCCGCGATGAGGATAATCAGGACCAGGGTGACGGTCCGGTAGACGGATGTGCGTTTTACGCCTGTATTCATAGCTTCCCCTCCTCTCAGCTGTCGGACTTGGCCAGCCTGAACTGGACCGCGGACAGCGCCGCGATGCACAGGGCCAGGATGACGCCCATGGCGTTGGCGTAGCCGTACTTGTACAGGGTGAAGGCGCTGTAATAGATGTAGTACATCACCGTGTCCGTGGCGTGTTCGGGCCCGCCCTGGGTCAGCAGCTGGATCAGCGCGAAGCACTGGAAGCTGTTGATGGTGGTGATGACCAGGATGTACAGGGTGGTGGGCATGATCTGGGGCCACTTTACCTTCCAGAACACCTGGAGGTCGGTGGCGCCGTCCACCTGGGCGGCCTCCACCAGGGTCTGGTCCACGTTGCCCAGGGCGGAGACGTACAGCACGATGGGCTGGCCCACGGAGGTGGTGAACAGAATCAGGATGATGCAGCCCAGGGCGAACTTGGAGTTGCCCAGCCAGTTGATGTTCTTCTCCCACAGGCCCAGATTGGTGCCCACAAAGTTCAGCACGCCGTTGTAGTAGTGGTAGATCCACTTCCACACCACGGTGACGGCCACGGAGCCGGTGACCACGGGCAGGTAGAAGATGACGCGGAAGGCGGAGCAGGCCCAGTTCTTCATGTTGTAGATGCGCGCCCCCACCCACAGGGAAAAGACGCACACTGTGGGAACGGACACCACCACGATGATGACGGTGTTCAGCAGGGCCTTCAGGAAGGTTTTATCCTGGAACAGGTCGATGTAGTTTTTCAGCCCGATGAAATCGCTGGTCCCTCCGGCGCTCATGGTGGCGTTGGTCAGGCTGGTCACCACGCACATCACCATGGGATAGACCACGAATACCAGGAAAAACAGCAGGCTGGGCAGCAGGAACAGGTAGCCGGCGATGGTCTCCCGGCGCACCAGGGCGCGGCTCATGCCGCCAGGTTTGGATTTTGCCAAGGTACAGGCCTCCTCTCTCGTTCTGAAAAAGGGAAGCGCCCTCCCCGCGCCAAAACGCAGGGAGGGCGCGCATTACCCTAAAGTCGGTTGCCTCTGTCGGCCGGAGGGTCAGCCCGCCTCGGCGGCCTCGGCGGCCGCGTTGGCCTCGGATACGAACTGATCCAGCTCGGTCTGGACGTCGCCGCCGTTGCCGATGCGCTGGAGGGCGTTCCACCAGGAGGTGCGGGCCTCGGGCCAACCCAGGGTGATCTGGTAGTAGGGGCCCATGAAGGGGACCAGCTTGCCGTACTCGGTCATGATCTCGTCGCCCTCGTACAGGCCGGACACATCCCGGGTGGCCCAGTAGCCGGTGGCCTCCACGATCTTCTTGTACTGGGCCTCGTCCTCGGTCATGAACTTGATGAAGGCCTTGGCGGCTTCCACCTTGGCGGGGTCGCCGTTGTCGAACACGCCGAAGCCCCAGATGCCGCCCTGGAGGACGGGGTCGCCGGACTCAGTGGGGAAGGCCATGGGGAAGATCTCGAAGTTGGCGGTCTTGCCCTGGGTGTCGCTCTTGGCGGCGCCCACGTTCCAGCAGGTGGCCATGGCCAGGGTGCCGTTGCAGAACAGCATAATCTCGTCGCCGCCCGCGATGCCGGGGTCGAACTCGATGCCGTTCACGTCGTACAGGGCCTGGAGGGCCTTGACGTTCTCGGCGCAGTTGGCCTCATAGCGGGTGAAGTCGGAGTTGGTGTAGTGGCCGCCGTACATATTGGTGACGAGGGCGCGGTTGCCCTGGTCGCCGGCCTGGCCGCCGCAGAACACCACGCCCACCTGGGGATGGATGGCGGCCACGGCCTCCACGGCCTTCAGGAAGTCGGCGGTGGACTTCCAGGTGTGGGTGTCCTCATTGATGTACTGCATGGCGTCGGCCTGGGTGAACAGGTCCTTGTTGATGCCCATGCAGTGGGCGGTCTGGCACACGGGCAGCTCGTACATGGCGCCGGCGGCGTTGGTGCAGGAGCCGGAGGTCACCTCATAAGTACCGGCGGGCAGCAGGTCCTTCAGGTCCACCAGGTAGCCCTTGGCGCCCCAGTTGGCCACCAGGCGCTCCGGGCCCTCGAAGATCAGGTCAGGGGCGCTCTTGCTCTCGATCATGCCGTTGACGGTCTGGTCGCCGTTGGCGTAGTCCAGGTAGACCACTTCGATCTTCACGTTGGGGTATACCGCGTTGAAGTCGGCGATCAGGCCCTTGACCACGGTCTCGTCCGTCATCTTGCCCACGGGATAGGTGGCCAGGACCAGGTTGGCGGTCAGATCGTTGCCGGCGGGCTCGTTGGCCGGCTCGCTCTGGGCGGGCTCGGGAGCCTTGGTGGGATCGGGCGCCTTGGTGGGATCAGGGTCTTTGCTGCCTGTGGAGCAGGCAGCAAGCGTCAGCACTATGCATAGTGCAAGCACCAGCGCGAGGGCCTTCCGAATTGTCTTCATTCTTATATCCTCCTCATTTTCAATAATTCCGGCCTGCATCTGCCCGCAGGCTCTTGTATAGATTGTATAATGATTTCCAGCGCTTGTCAATATGGTGATGCAAATTATTTTTTCTTCTCTCTTCTGCTGAAAAAATTTTCATTTTCCCAGCAGTTCGCCCAAAATCCCGTCCACCAGAATCAGGGAGCGGGGCACATGGAAGGGGCCCTTAAAGGTGGAGCCCTTGGTGGAGGGCATGGTGGGCAGCCCGTCCCGGCGCAGGTAGCCGTACCACTCGCCGTACTCGGGGTCAGCGAAATGGGCCTTGCAGTAGTCCACGGTCTTGTAGAACCAGTCCAGATACTTTTCCTCCCCGGTGTCCCGGTAGAGCATGGAGGAGGCGATGAGAATCTCGTTGTGGGGCCACCACAGCTTCATGTCGTGCTCATAGGCCTCGGGGGGCTTGCCCAGGCAGTCGGTGAAGTAGAGCAGCCCGCCGTATTCGTCGTCCCAGCCGATGTCGATGGCCCAGTCGAAAATCTGGGCGGCCTTGGCCGCCAGCCCCTTGTCCCCGGTGCGTTTGGCGTGCTCCAGCAGGAACCACACCCCCTCGATGTCGTGGCCCGGGTTGACGGTGCGGCCCTCGGTGTAGTAGAGGCGGGGGGTGCCGTCCACGTCCACGTTCTCCAGCACGCACTTCAGCTCCGGCTTCACGTGGTACCGGAAAATCTCGTCCACGCTCTGCTGGGCCCGCTGCTCATAGAGCTCCTTCCGCTCTGGATCCACCCGGAGGAGCACCCCGGTGACGTTCAAAATAATCATGGGCCCGCCAAAGGAGCGGCCCTGCCGGGTCTCCGGGATGGTCTTGGGCCCCAGGCCGGTGGGGTCGGCCATGCCGTGGTTCAGGTCCCAGTACAGGTCATAGG
>CAJUEG010000029.1 GCA_910584835.1 uncultured Oscillospiraceae bacterium
AACTACAAAATTTCTTCGGCGTTTTCTTACAATTTCAGATTGGCGTTGACACTATGATTTGCGGACGGTTCTCCAGGGGAATCGAGGCGGACAACGCAACCACAACAGGACGCTTCTTTAGCCCCTCGATATGTTCACCAATGGTCAGGTACGCTTCCCGAAAACTGTTTCCCCAAGTGGCTACACAATGGCACTCATCCACAACGACCATCCCGATTTCATTATTCTTCTCAATCTGCGAAAGGATACCCGTTTCCAGCCGTTCTGGGGCAATATAAAAAAGCTGCACCTTTCTGTTACGCAAGTCCTCCTTAACAATATCTTGCTCCTTATGCGTCTGAGTAGAATCCAGATAAGCGGCAGAAATATTACGCTGCTGTAGCTTTTCCACTTGGTCATGAATCAGGGCCAACAATGGCTCAATTACCACAGTTAATTTCTTTTTCTGAATGACAGCAGGAATTTGATAGAGTAGGGATTTTCCATATGATGTAGGGGCAATCACCATGGTATCATGCTTATCCAGAATGGCGTTAATGGGTTTGATTTGGTTCCGTTTCAGCTTGTCGATGTTTAGCTGCTTCATTGCTCCCTTAACAGATGGCTTGAGTTTCATAGTGAAACCTCCTAACAGATATTAGCCCTATAATGATACCGAGCATTATAATCCTGTTAGGTAGTAATCATTTTATAATGTGCTTGTGGTGACAATTTGGGACAATCCGCTCAATTTACCCGAGTGGCAAAAATTTTGCGGTAACTACCTTGTTGGGATAGTTTATGGCGATGTCTGATGTTCGCTGGTATAAAAAGCAACACTCAGTAAGGGTATATTAGGCGCAAACGCATCAAGCAAAAGCACCCGGAAGCATTAAGCTCCCGGGTGCTGGGAAACGATTTTGGCAATCGCCGCGTCATAAACCTCTCTTGATATCAAACCTCGCTCCAATAGCGCCTGATTGATTTGCAGCATGATTTCCGATTTCAAAACAACTTCAGTTGAACTCATTTTGGCAGCCATTTTTATCACTCCTGATTGCAACGTTATTGAAACGTTGCAACCGGAATCTTTTTTTATGGCACCTATTTTCCAGATTCATCTGGTATCATATTAAGCAAAATGTCTCTCATTTCATCAGAAAGGAACTCCATTTTTTCGATTTCAAAAATGAGCGCATTTTCAAGATTTTCCGACCTATCGTTTTCTCCCTGTGGAAATCTGGCCTTTTTGGTTTTAAAAAGGTAATCTGGGGCAGATGCCCGCAGCTCTGAAATTAAGCCGCTTATCGTATAGTTTTCGGGCAGAAAATCCCCGATATAAATCTTTAACTTACTTTCTTTAAATACCAAGGCGCGAAATGGCTCAATTTTCTTGCCCCCAGAACTTTTCTTTTTTGATTCGTACCAGCGCAGATATCCCCAGTACAGGGTTTTAGGATTATCTGGGTTAGCTTCGTCATAGATGCCACCCTGCTCAACATAGTTGAAATGAGATATATTTTCTTCTGCGAGCATTTTACCCAGCGCCGTTTCAAAAACCTGTTTAGCGTGCTCCTCCTCTGCCTGAATCTCCTGGATTATCGTTTCTTCATCTCCTTCATCCGTCTTTAGGTATTGGCTTAAGCCAGGCAGCAATGTGTCAAACCACTCAAACTTAACCTGTTTTCTCTGCGTTTTATCAATAATCTTGTCATCAGCGCAGCTGTCTAAAAAAAGCTCCAGCGTCAGCATCTGCAAAATCAGAAAGTATTGCTCAGTTGGATTAAACCGCTGTACTCCCTTCTTGGCAAAATATTTAAAGAAGCAGGTGCGTATTCTATCCAAACGTTTTTTCAGCGTTTTTGTCCACTTTTTCTTCCACCTTTTCTTGTCCCACAACACACAAAGCCAAGACACAAATCGTTGCACTAAATAATTTATCGTTTTTACATCCCAATCGAAATCTGAGCAGACCAACGACGATGCTTTTAAGCGGATAGGCGGCACTTTATATGCTTTAGATGGCGCATCAAAGAGCACAGGAACCGCCCAGCGATTTTTCTCTATAAAACGATATATTTCATTTGCAGAAAAAAATCTTCCATAAATTAGAACCGCTGTATCTCGATATTGGGCAGGAAATTGCTTTTTAATTTTTCTATACTGTAGGAATGCACACCGCTCTAAACCTTTCTGCTCCCATGCCTGCGGCAAAAAAGCTGGACACTCAAGATGAAGCTTTCCTTGACCATGTGTGGAAACCGTCAAGGCCGCCATTGCTTTTGAGATGAAATCAAAAGTAACATTGAAATTTTTGTCATTAGAGTTCAAAACTAAAATAGGCGCTCTATTTTGAAGCGGTATCAAGCCGGATTCTTGAACCAGCGGCACTATCATCTGTGCACAATACCCGGACAGAACCCCGCTGAACAAACGCAAAACCTCTTTTTTTGCATCCAGATTTGTTCCGCAAGAATTCAAAAAAGTAGTAAGCGCTTTCCAACCTTGCTTACCATGCTTTTTATTTTTGTCGACAAAATCATTTTTAGAAAGATTCGACAACCCACATTTAATTTTCAGTTTTTTCTTACTAACAGAGCCTCCATTTTCGATACACTGATTCTGGCGTTGCTTTATGAAATCTTTTAAATGGGCTCTATCCGAATAAACGCCTCCGGGTATGCTCTCGGCATTCTTTCTCTCTTGCTGCCCTTCTATAGCAATAGCGCCAAAGGTGCCATCATCGTACCGCCAAAAATGAATTGTCTGCTCAACCTTTGCGTCTATCTCTCCCATTCTACTTCCTCCCTGTATATTTGTCTTGGGCTGAATCTATTTCAAATAGGTTGATTTGTTCTGCTGAAAAACCGAACCTGTTCCAGGAACAAGGAACATCAGAACATAGGAACATTTAAATTTTAGCACAATTTTTTTAATTTTGCAATGTCTGGAATTAGGGGGAACATTAGTTGACAAAAAGCATTTGTTCGGCTATAATAAATTATGCATTTTGATTTGCCAAAGCAAGGAGGGCGGCTATGTATATCAAACGAGCAATCGAAAATACCGTAATCAACGTTTCCGCTATGTTTTCCGTGCTGCTGGTCACAGGCCCCCGACAGGTGGGAAAGACCACACTGCTTCAAAGCCTGTCTGCATCTGACCGCAAGTATGTCACACTGGACGACCCGGACGTGCGCTATCTCGCTAAACACGACCCGGCCTTATTCATGCAGCGGTACACTTCTCCAGTCCTGATTGACGAAATCCAATACGCTCCTGAGTTGCTTCCATATATCAAAATGTATGTGGATTCAAGAAAGGAAAAGGGCAGCATCTGGCTCACTGGCTCCCAGGCGTTTCAGTTGATGAAGAATGCCAGCGAGAGCCTTGCCGGGAGGGTGGGCATCGTCAACCTACTGGGCCTGTCCGACGCCGAAATCTACGGTTATGAGAGCGTTCCCTATACCACTGAACCGGAACGCCTAATGAATCGCATTGGTACAATCCAGGAGCGTAGTTTAAATGATATTTACCACAGGATATTTCGCGGCTCTATGCCTGAACTGTATGCGAACCCGGGCATAGATTGGGAAACTTATTACCGTTCCTATGTCAACACCTATCTTCAGCGTGATATTCGAGATTTGGCCCAGGTTGCCGATGAAATGGAATTTTTCAATTTCATGACGATAGCCGCCGCACACACCTCAAAGCCTGTAAATTATGAGGAACTGGCCAACGCCGCAGGTATCTCGGCCCCTACTGCGAAAAAATGGCTCTCTATCTTGGTGTCCTCCCATATCGTTGCTTTGGTTCAGCCTTATTACAACAACGTTTTGAAACGGGTCGTTAAAATGCCCCTTCTGCATTTTCTGGACACTGGCCTCGCGGCCTATCTGCTGAAATGGGGAAATTCGGAGACATTAGAGCGGGGCGCCATGTCCGGGGCGTTTTTTGAGAGCTATGTGTTCTCCGAGATATACAAAAGCTATCTGAACGCCGGAAAAGAGCCGCCCATCTTTTACTATCGGGATAAGGACCAAAAAGAAATCGACCTTCTGATTTATCAGAACGGTATGCTCTCCCCTATCGAAATCAAAAAGTCCGCCTCCCCCGGCAAAGCGGCGGTCAAAAATTTCAATGTATTGAACCCGATTCAGGAACCCCAAAACTTTGGAGGACTGGCAGAGTTAAAAGTAGCCGTCAATACTGGAAATGTGATTTGCATGGCAAACGATTTAATACCGCTGGATAACCAAAATTGGTGCGTCCCCTCTTGGCTGATTTAGGCCCAGCTTTCTGCGCAATTAGCAAAAAGCTGCCATAAAAAATGAGCGGGTATTTACCCCCGCTCATTCTTTACGATTCTGACTTTGGCCTGTTCGTATAGTTCCCTGCTCAGTAATCCTCTTATGTACAGCCGCTCGTTGATTTGGAGCATGATTTCATTCTTCAATGCCTCCCGGGTCTGCACATCCATCATATCCCCCCTTTAGGGAACCATATGCCTGTCCCATATCGTTTATACGCCCAGATAGAAAGAAGCTGGGGTTTCCCGCTTGGAAAACCCCAGCTTCTTCCCTGCTATATCATCACTGCCCACTCCACCATAAAGATTCTGCGGTTTTGTGGGCTTTGCAGTTCTAAACTTCTTTTTGCTCCATACAATATGGATGGACGGCGCCGACGCCTTGAGCCGCACGCCGTACCGGCCTCCCTGCTTGACGATCTCCGGCTCCTCCAGGGTCATCTCCTCCGGGTCGGGCATGACGATGCCGTAGCCGGTGGCCTCCACCTGGCGCAGGGCGCCCTCCACCTTCTCGTAGCTTCGCTTCATGGCGGCCATCTGGGTGAGCTGGTCGATGAGGTCGCCGTCGTCCCGGATCTCCAGCCCGCACCGCTCGGACACCGTGGAGTAGAATAGTCCCCGGGGCAGCTCCAGGGTGGCGGTGACCACCCCGCTGCCCATGTCCATGCGGTTGAGGACGGCGGAGCTCACCTCCTCCCGGTCGCCCATGGCCAGCACGGCCCCCTCCGCGTCCCGCAGACGGACCAGCCCCGCCGTCTCCTCCCGGATCATGGCGTACAGCCCGCTCTTGATGGGGTGGTCGAAGGGCAGCACATCCACCCAGGGGGGCAGAAACAGGTCCATCTGCTTCAGGGGGAACTCGTGGAGCACCGCCCGGATGATCTCGCTCACCGCCCCCTCGTCCAGAGTGAGGCAGTTGGCGGCCAGGCAGGTCACGTCATACCGCTCCGCGATGTCCGCCTGGAGGGTCTGGGCCCGCTCCCCATAGGGCTGGGCGGAGTTGAGCAGCACCATGAAGGGCTTGCCCAGCCCCTTGAGCTCACTGATGACCCGCTCCTCCGCCTCCAGGTAGTCCTCCCGGGGGATATCTGTGACGGAGCCGTCGGTGGTGACCACGATGCCGATGGTGGAGTGGTCGGTGATGACCTTCTGGGTGCCGTACTCCGCCGCCTGGGTCATGGGGATCTCGTGGTCGAACCAGGGGGTGGTGACCATCCGGGGCTGCTCCCCGTCCATCTGGCCCAGGGCGCTGGGCACCATGTAGCCCACGCAGTCGATGAGCCGCACGGAGAACACCCCGCCGTCCTCCATGGCCATCTCCACCGCGTCCTCGGGGACGAATTTCGGCTCGGCGGTCATCACCACCCGGCCCGAACCGCTCTGGGGCAGCTCGTCGCGGGCCCGGTCCCGGATGAAGCTGTTTTCGATCTTGGGCAGCACCAAGGTCTCCATAAACCGCTTGATGAAGGTGGATTTCCCGGTGCGCACGGGGCCCACCACGCCGATATAGATGTCGCCCTGGGTGCGCTGGGCGATATCCTCATACAGTTTGTTTTCCAAAGCAGAACCCTCCTCACGCATACTCAATCCCATATGTATGGGGATAAGCCGTGGAATATGCCTAAGAAACCGCTGATGAGATGCGCCCGGAGCGCTCTTTATCAGCGGTTCCTTGTTTTGTTTGAAGAGGGGTCAGGTCCTGTTACCGCATGCGCAGCAGGCGCTCAATGTGCTTGTAGAGCAGGAAGGTGATGACCGACACCACCACGCCCTTGAGCAGGTTGAAGGGCACCACGGCGAACAGCACCAGGGTGGACACGCTGTTGATGGCCCCGTTGACGTCGGTGCCGATGGCCACGATCGCGTCCAGCGGCATCCCGTACAGCACAGAGAAGGCGGGCAGCAGATAGACGGCGTTGAACAGGCTGCCGAATACCGTCATGACGGCGGTGCCCACCCCCATGCCGATAATGGCGCCCTTCTTGGTCTTGTTGGCAAAGTACACCACCGAGGCCGGGAGAACAAAGGAGCAGCCCACCACGAAATTGGCCAGGTCGCCCACAAAAGCGGTGGAGGTTCCCTTGAGGAGCAGCTTCAATACCTCCTTCACAAACTCGCACACCACCCCGGCCACCGGGCCCAGGGAGAAGGAGCAGATCAGCACCGGCACCTCGCTGAAGTCCAGCTCATAGAAGAAGGGCGCGAAGGGGAGGGCAAACTCCGCGTACATCAGCACCGCGGCGATGGCGGCGAAGATGCCCACATACGCCGCCCGGCGGGCGGGAGACTGCTTGGGCGGCTTCAGCCACAGCTTTTCCAGCGCCAGCGCCACGGCGAAGACGCCCGCGAACACCGCCGCGCAGACCAGCAGAAACACCACGTTGTCCTGGACCGCGGCCCACAGCTTTCCTAAATTCTCCAACATACAAAAAACCTCCTGAAAATAGTCTGAAACGCCTGAAAAGACTGTCTTCCAGGCGCAACACTACTACCTTCGGAGGGTCGCGCGTCTTCTTCCATCCGGACTATACCGTTGGTCCCGGAGTTTCACCGGGTCAACCGCTCGCGCGGGTCGCGGACTATACCGCCAGTGGGGAATTTCACCCCGCCCTGAAGACATTCATTCAATTGTTCCGTGAGCTATTATATTCCGGGCGAAACAAAATTGCAAGCCCTTTTTTGCCTGACCACGCCCATATTTTTAAAACTGACGTTCTATTTCCTCTTGACGGGCTCCCGTTTATGTAGTACAATTGTATCAAATCGCAAGAGGAGGGACCGCCTTGGCCGCGGATGAAAACCGAACCTGCTGCTTTACCGGCCACCGGCCGGACAAGCTGCCCTGGGGGCTGGACGAGCAGGACCCCCGCTGTCTGGCCGTCAAGGCCAGCCTGTCCCGGGAGCTTGACGGGCTGTACCGCCGGGGGTTCCGGCACTTCATCTCCGGCATGGCCATGGGCTGCGACCTCTACTTTGCCGAGGCCGCGCTGGAGCTCCGGGGCCGGTTCCCGGACGTGACGGTGGAGGGGGCGGTCCCCTGCCCCACCCAGGCCCAAAAATGGCCGGAGGCGCTGCGCCGCCGCTGGCGGACTATTTTGGACGCCTGCGACCTGGAGACGGTGGTGCAGCGCAGCTATGACCGGTACTGCATGCTCCGCCGGGACCGCTATATGGTGGACCGGTCCGCCGCGGTGCTGGCGGTATTCGGCGGAGGGCCGGGTGGCACCCAGTACACCCTGAACTACGCCATGGACCGAAACCGTGAAATTCTTTTGCTGGACCCCGCCAGGCCGGAGCGGGCCGCCGTCCGCTTTACCATGTGAAACGCCCCGCCGGACTGTCCGGCGGGGCGTTTCCTCACATTTTCAGCGAGCCGTTGAAGTGCTCCACAACCTCGCCCACGGCCTTGATCGCCCGGCCCGCCGCCTTTTGGGCGGAGTTCTTTTTCTTCTTGGGCATCATCATCAGGCCGATGGCCGCCCCCGCCGCCATGGTGGCCCCGGCGATGGGCAGAACAGCCTTTTTGTCCATTCTCATGACTCATCACTCCTTCGCCCCGTTAGCTTGCCCGTTTTTCCGCGAAAGAGCAGAATTTTCAACTGGAAACTATTTCAAAACAAGGGACACCGGGCAGTGGTCGCTGCCCTGGATATCCGGGTGGATGGCGGCCTCCTCCACCCGCTCCCCCAGCCGGTCGGACACAATAAAATAGTCGATGCGCCACCCCGCGTTCTTCTCCCGGGCCTTGAAGCGGTAGCTCCACCAGGAGTAGGCCCCCTCCCGGTCCGGATACAGCAGCCGGAAGGTGTCGGTGAAGCCGGAGGAGAGCAGGCGGGTCATGGCGGCGCGCTCCTCGTCGGAGAAGCCGGCGTTCCCCCGGTTGGTCTTGGGGTTTTTCAGGTCGATCTCCCGGTGCGCCACGTTCAGGTCGCCGCAGTACACCACCGGCTTGGTTTTGTCCAGGCTCTTGAGGTAGTCCAGCAGGTCGTCCTCCCACTCCATGCGGTAGCCCAGCCGGGCCAGCTCATTCTGGGCGTTGGGGGTGTAGCAGTCCACCAGCCAGAACTCCGGGTACTCCAGGGTGATGAGCCGGCCCTCGTGGTCGTGCCTGTCCAGGTCCATGCCACAGGAGACGGACAGGGGCTCCTCCCGGGCAAAAACGGCGGTGCCGGAGTAACCCTTCCTGTCCGCCGAGTTCCAGAACTCGTGGTAGCCGGGCAGCTCCACTTCCGCCTGCCCCCGCTCCATCTTGGTCTCCTGAAGGCAGATGAAGTCGGCGTCCAGCCCCAGCACAGACGCGGCAAACCCTTTTTTCATACAGGCCCGCAGGCCGTTCACATTCCAGGACACAAATTTCACGCGCGCCCCTCCTCTGTCATTTTTCTTACTTGCCCCGCCAGCGCCCACAGGGCCAGGGCCAGCGCCGCCAGCATGGCCAGCGCCTCCAGCCCCATCACAAACGAGGCCCCGCCCAGCCGCACCACGCAGTTATATTTTAAGCGCAGGTACACGCAGTAGCTGGCCAGGGACGAACCGCACACCAGCGCCGCCGCCGGGGCCCTCCGCCGGTCCGCGCAGGCCCAGCACAGGGTGAACATATCCGCCAGGAAAAAGTACCGCTCGTGCATGTGGGGCAGAAGGAATGGCACGCCCACGCACAAAACCACGGCCGCGGCCATCGCCGTCTCCCGGTCCAGCCGCCCCCGCAGCCGGAGGCCCAGCGCCAGCAGGGCCAGCACCAGCGCCCCCGCCGCCAAAATGCCCAGGCGGGAGGCCAGATTCTCGTCCAGCTCCATTTTATACGGGATGAACTGATAGACCGAGGGGGCGTTGAGGGTCAGGCGGCTGTACTCCCCCATCTGTTTGAAGTAGACCCCCACGATGTCGCCCAGCGGCTTGCCCAGCGCCAGGGCCGGGGCGATCATGGCCAGATAGGCCAGGGGAAACGCCCACAGCTCCCGGAACCTCACCCGTCCCGCCAGCCACAGCACCCCCCACAGGGGGAGCACAAAAATACTCTGGAGCTTGAAGGCGAAGGCGGCCCCCATCAGCGCCGTGGACGCCGGGCCCTTCCCCTCCAGCGCCAGGGCGGCGGCGTGGACGCACAGAGCTCCGTAGATGGCGTCGCACTGGCCCCAGTACGCCCCGTTGAGCACCGCCGTGGGCAGCAGCAAAGCGGCCCCAAAGGCGATCAGGGGAGCGGCGCTCCCCTGCCGTTCCCTGGTCAGGGAACGCACCAGCCGCAGGCAGCCCCAGGCCAGCCCCACGTCCCACAAAATGGAGAACAGCTTGATGAGGTACAGGTCGGGCACATCCAGATAGGAGATGGCCGCCATAAAGTAGAGGTAGGGCGCGTTGTAGTCCCCCACGCTGCCCGCGATGGCGGCAAAGCCGCCGTTTGCTTTGAAGTAATCGTACCATTCGCTCAAAAACTGGGTATAATCCAGACTGACATAGTCCAGGCACAGCGCCCGGACCAGCATGGCCGCCCCGATGGGCAGCAGCATGACCTCCAGCGCGTCCCGCCCGTATCCCTCAAGGCGCAGCAGGGCCAGCGCGCCCAGGCCCAGCAGAACCATCACGCCCGCGACGCACACGCCGTCCGCCGGCGTGCCCTGCTCCAGCCCCAGGCAGGCCCAGACCGCCGCCAGCGCCAGCCCCAGCCCGGCGCACACCGGGGGCAGGTATTTCTTCCAACCTTCGCCCATGGAAAACCTCCGCCGTCTGTTTTGATTTGCAGCCGGTTCCCATCATACCACAGCCGCGGACATTTTTCCACCCCGATTCTTTCCCGGCGGTTGACATTTCCGCCGGGAGGCTTTATCCTAAGAGGATGAGCGAACCTGAACGCCCGATCCCAGAACTGGAGGATTTTATACTATGTGCGGTTTTACCGGCTTTGTGACCCGCTCCGCCCCCCCTGACGAGACCGCCCTGCGGGCCATGGGGGACGCCATCCGCCACCGTGGCCCCGACGGCGAGGGCCATTATGTGGATGAGCACTGCGGCATCGCCCACCGGCGGCTGTCCATCATCGACCTGGAAAAGGGACAGCAGCCCATTGTCAGCCCCAATGGGCGATATATCATCGCCTACAACGGCGAGACCTACAACTTCCGCCAGCTGCGGGAGGAGCTGGCCGCCGCGGGCCACGCGTTCCTCACCGACTGCGACACCGAGGTGGTGCTCCACGGCTACATGGAGTGGGGGCCGGAGGTGCTGAAAAAGCTGCGGGGCATGTTCGCCTTCGTCATCTGGGATAGGGAAAAGCGGGAGCTGTTCGGCGCCCGGGACCCCTTCGGCATCAAGCCCTTCTACTATGCCCAGATGGGGGAGCTGTTCTTCTTCGGCTCGGAATGCAAAAGCTTCCTCCCCCACCCCGGCTTTCGGAAGGAGCTCAACCCCGACGCGCTGAAGCTCTACCTCACCTTCCAGTACTCCGCCCTCAACGAGTCCTTCTTCAAGGGGGTGTACCGCCTCCTCCCCGGCCATTACTTCCTCCACCGGGACGGCCACACCCAGTTCGCCTCCTACCACGCCTTCTCCTTTGCGCCGGAGAATATGCCCCTGGAGCAGCGGGCGGCCCAGATCCGGGAGGTGGTCACCGAATCGGTGGAGGCCCACCAGATCAGCGACGTGGAGGTGGGCTCCTTCCTGTCCGGCGGCATCGACTCCAGCGTCATCGCCGCCCTGTCCCGCCCGGACAAAACCTACTCCGTGGGCTTCGCCAACAAGGATTTCGACGAGACCGGCGAGGCCAAGGCCCTGTGTGAGGAGCTGGGGCTGCGCAACATCTCCAAGACCATCACCGCCCAGGAATTTTTCGACGCCCTCCCCGCCATCCAGTACTACGCCGACGAACCCAACGCCAACCTGTCCACCGTACCGCTGTACTTCCTGTCCCAGCTGGCGGCAAAGGACGTGAAGGTGGTGCTGTCCGGCGAGGGGGCGGACGAGCTGTTCGGCGGCTATATCACCTACCACACCACCAAGCCCTACCGCCTGTACC
This sequence comes from uncultured Oscillospiraceae bacterium, assembly GCA_910584835.1. Lineage (GTDB taxonomy): Bacteria > Bacillota > Clostridia > Oscillospirales > Oscillospiraceae > Enterenecus. The sequence goes on from CAJUEG010000029.1 coordinate 11,301, forward strand.
GCAAGACCCCCCTGGCCCTGCGGAAAGCGGTGGCCAAGTGCGTGGCCGGGCTGCCCCGGTTCCACGGCCAGGGCTTCCTCACCAAAGCGGCCAAAGGCATCGACGAGACCTTTGTGGGCCAGGCGTTCATCTTCGGCAATGACGAGGCGGAGCGGGTGCTCACCCCCGCCTACCGCTCCCCCCTCACCTGGCACGACGTCACCGAGCCCTACTTTGAGGCCGTCGAGGGGGCGGACGACCTGACCAAGATGCAGTATCTCGACCTCCACCTGTGGCAGCCGCTGGACATCCTCCGCAAGGCCGACCGGATGACCATGGCCCACTCCCTGGAGCTGCGGGTGCCCTATCTGGACCGGGAGGTGTGGGCGGTGGCCCGGGCCATCCCCAGCAGCCAGAAGATGCGGGGCAAGACCATGACCAAGTATCCCCTGCGCATGGCGGCGGTGCCCCTGCTCCCCGACGACTGGGTGAAGCGGGACAAGAAGGGCTTCCCCGTCCCCTTCATCGCCTGGCTGCGGGAGGAGAAATATTACAACTGGGCCAAAGACCTGATCTCCCAGCCCTATGCGGCGGAGTTTTTCGACGTGCCGTACCTGCTGGAGCTGCTGGATATCCACTACTCCGGCAGGGGCAAAACCCACCGCAAGCTTTACACGGTGCTGTCCTTCCTCATCTGGTATCAGGTCTACTTCCCCGAGCGCTGCGGCGTGGAGCCGTTTGTACCCAAGCAATGACAAGAACTCCCGCCGTTGGCCCAACAGCGGGAGTTCTATTTGGGGCCCCGCAAAGCCGACCTACGGCTTTGTCGGGAGAGGAGGGGCAAGGAAGCGCGCGGAGCTTTCGCCGCAGGCGGAAGCGGAGAATCGCGGACTTTGCCCCGACGATGTCGAAAAGCGGAAAAACCGTCAAACTATACTATTGAAAAAAGCCTATCGGCTCGCTATAATATCCTCTAGGTTTTTGAATTATGGATTTCAACATCAGGAGGACAACCATGATTCTGCGCGTTGGCATCGACATCGGCTCCACCACCGTCAAGGTGGTGGTGCTGGACCAGGATAACAAGCTGCTGTTCCGCTCCTACGAGCGGCACTATTCCAAGGCCCGGGAACGGGCCTGCGAGACCCTGCGCTCCATTGAGGACATGCTGCGGGGCAAGGACGTGCGCCTGGTGGTCACCGGCTCCGCCGGGCTGGGGGTGGCCAAGGCCGCGGGGCTGGACTTTGTCCAGGAGGTGTACGCCACCGCCGCCGCGGTGAACACCTACATCCCGGACACCGACGCGGTCATTGAGCTGGGGGGCGAGGACGCCAAAATCATCTTCTTCGGCGGGGCGCTGGAGGAGCGGATGAACGGCTCGTGCGCCGGGGGCACCGGCGCCTTCATCGACCAGATGGCCACCCTGATGAACGTCACCGTGGGCGAGCTGGACGAACTGTCCCTGAAGCACGAGAAAATCTACCCCATCGCCTCCCGTTGCGGCGTGTTCGCCAAGAGCGACATCCAGCCCATCCTCAACCAGGGCGGGCGCAAGGAGGACGTGGCCGCCTCCATCTTTCAGGCGGTGGTGGACCAGACGGTGGCCGGCCTCACCCAGGGCCGGGAGCTGAAGGGCAGGATCGTGTTCCTGGGCGGGCCCCTCCACTTCCTCATGGGCCTGCGGGAGCGGTTCGTGGACACCCTGCAGTTGGACGGCGACCACGCCGTTTTCCCCGAGGACGGCGACTGCTTTGCCGCCATGGGGGCGGCGCTGTGCGCGTCGGACTACCAGGCCCGTCCCTTTGACGAGCTGCTGCGGCTGCTGGAGGAGAGCAAGGCCGCCACGTCGGTGGTGGACACCATGCCTCCCCTGTTTGAGAGCCAGGCGGACTACGACGCCTTTGCCGCCCGGCACAACGCCTCCACCCCGCCCCAGCTGGACATCGGTACATATGCCGGCGACGCGTATTTGGGCATCGACGCCGGCTCCACTACTACTAAAATCGTCCTCATCGCCCCGGACGGCGGGCTGCTCTACACCTATTACCACTCCAACCTGGGCAACCCGGTGGCCATCGCCCTGGAGCAGCTCCGGGAGATTTACAAGCTGTGCGGGGACCGCGTCAAAATTAAGGGCTCCGCCGTCACCGGCTACGGCGAGGACCTCATTAAGAACGCCTTCTCCTGTGATTTGGGCCTGGTGGAGACGGTGGCCCACTACCGCGCCGCCGCCCACTTCAACCCCGACGTGGACTTTATCATCGACATCGGCGGGCAGGACATGAAGTGCTTCAAGATCCGCAACGGCGCGGTGGACTCCATCATGCTCAACGAGGCGTGCTCCTCCGGCTGCGGCTCCTTCATTGAGACCTTTGCCAAGGCCCTGGGGTACGACATCGCCGACTTCGCAAAGCTGGGGCTGTTCACCCAGAAGCCGGTGAACCTGGGCTCCCGGTGCACCGTGTTCATGAACTCCTCCGTCAAGCAGGCCCAGAAGGACGGCGCGTCCGTGGAGGACATCAGCGCGGGGCTGTCCATCTCCATCGTGAAAAACGCCATCTACAAGGTCATCCGCGCCGCCAGCGCCGACGACCTGGGCCGGCATATCGTGGTGCAGGGCGGCACCTTCCACAACGACGCGGTGCTCCGGGCCTTCGAGCAGGAGCTGGGCCGGGACGTGACCCGCCCCACCATCGCGGGCATCATGGGGGCCTTCGGCGCGGCCCTGGCCGCCCGGGACCTGAAGCTGGACAAATCCGCCCTGCTGGACGCGAAAGCGCTGGAGGGCTTCACCCACACCGCCAGGCCCGTCACCTGCAATCTGTGCACCAACCACTGCTCCCTCACCGTCAACTCCTTTGACGGCGGGCGGCGGTTCATCTCGGGCAACCGCTGCTCCCGGCCCCTGGGCAAGGAGAAGGCGGAGCTTCCCGACCTGTACCGCTACAAGTACCAGAAGCTGCGCGCCATGGAGGGCAGGGGCTTCGGGGACGGCTCCCGGGGCCGCATCGGCCTGCCCTTCGGCCTCAATATGTACGAGAACCTGCCCTTCTGGTTCGAGCTGTTCACCCGGCTCAACTTCGAGGTGGTGCTCTCCCCCGAGTCCTCCCGGAAGCTGTATATCAAGGGCCAGCGCACCATCCCGTCGGACACGGTGTGCTACCCCGCCAAGCTGCTCCACGGCCACGTGGAGGCCCTGGTGGAGGCGGGGGTGGACGCCATTTTCTACCCCTGCATGTCCTACAACTTTGACGAAAAGTCGTCGGACAACAACTACAACTGCCCGGTGGTGGCCTACTACCCCGAGCTGCTGGCCGCCAACATGCCCGATCTGAAAAAAACCCGGTTCCTCAACCCCTACGCCGGGCTTCACCGCCAAAAGGACTATGAGCGCATCGGCTCCCAGTGGTTTGCCGATACCTTCGGCATCCCCCGCCGGGAGGCGCTCCACGCCATCCGGGCGGCCTACCAGGCCTACGGCCGCTACAAGGAGGACCTGCACCGCACCGGCCAGCAGTACATCGACCAGGCCCGGGCCCAGGGCCTGCCCATTATCGTGCTGGCGGGCCGCCCCTACCACATCGACCCGGAGATCAACCACGGCATCAACGATCTCATCACCTCCTTCGGCTTCGTGCTGGTGAGCGAGGACGCGGTGGCCTTCCACGAGGAGTACGCCCCCCGGAAGGTGCTCAACCAGTGGACCTTCCAGGCCCGCATGTATAACGCCGCCCGGTACGTGTGCCAGCAGCCCGACATGGAGCTGGTGCAGCTGGTGAGCTTCGGCTGCGGCACCGACGCCATCACCGGGGACGAGATGCGCTCCATCCTGGAGCAGGGCGGCAAGCTGTACACCCAGCTGAAGATCGACGACATCAGCAATCTGGGGGCGGTCAAAATCCGCATCCGCTCGCTGATGGCGGCCATGGAAGAACGAGCGCGACGATAGGCGCACAGGGGAGCTTGGAACGAAGCGAGGGAAAAAGTCCAGCCGCCGCACAGCGGAGGCGAGTTTTGCCCGAGTCGAAGTGAAAGCGGCCCGGCCGTGCGCTCAATCGGAGCGTGAAAATACTGCGAAGGAGCCTATCCTATGTGTGATCTATCCATCTGCCAGGAGGCGCTGAACCGGGACCCCGTGCTGTACCTGGACCTCACCGAGGCTGTCCGCCGGGGGGAGGGCCATGTGGTCGCCGCCCTGCCCCACGGGGCGCTGGCTGCCTTCCGCAACTATGGCCGGGAGCTGGGCTTCACCATGTTCGCGGACGATTTGGAAACCGCCCAGGCACTGCTCTCCCTGCTCCCGCCGGACCCCGGCTTCCTCACCGTCCATGAGGATATTTACCGGGCCGAGCTGCAAAAGCGGTTCGGCTTTGACCGGCTGAACCCCTGCTGGCAGCTGGGCTGGCTGCGCCCCGCGCCCCCGCCCCTGCCCGACGTGGCAGCGGACATACGGCAGCTAAACCAATCCCACCTGCCCACCGTGCTGGCCAATTACAGCCTGACCGACGAGGAGTACCTGTCCGAGCTCATCGGCCGGGGCGAGCTGCACGGCGCCTTTAATGGAAATACCCTCATGGCCTTCATCGGCCGCCACGCCGAGGGCTCCATAGGGCTTTTGGAGGTGCTGCCCCAATACCGCCGCCGGGGCCTGGCCACACTTCTCCAGTCCTATATGATCGGCCTGGAGCTGTCCCGGGGGCGCGTCCCCTACGGGCAGGTGTTCGACGGCAACGACGCGTCCCTGGCCCTCCAGCAATCCCTGGGTATGTCCCGCTCCATGGGGCTGCTCTACTGGGCCGTCCGGGACGATTAACCCCCGCGAAAGGAGTTTTTTCATGGCCGAACTGAAATACGACAAGGACGGACGGCTGCTCTTCACCAAGGAGATGAAGGAGGAGTACACCATCCTCATGCCCCAGATGCTGCCCGTCCACTTCGGGATGTTCCAGCAGCTGCTCATTCTGGAAGGCTACAAGGTGGATATGCTCACCACCAACCACCGGGGCATCGTGGACGAGGGCCTGAAATACGTCCACAACGACACCTGCTACCCCGCCCTGCTGGTCATCGGCCAGCTCATCGACGCCATCAAGCACGGGGGCTACGACCCCCACAAGGTGGCCCTGTTCATCACCCAGACCGGGGGCGGCTGCCGGGCGTCCAACTACATCCACCTGCTGCGCAAGGCCCTGGAAAAGGCGGGGCTGGAATTTGTGCCCGTCATCTCGGTGAACCTGTCCGGGCTGGAGAAAAACCCCGGCTTCTCCCTCACCCTCCCCCTGGTGCGCAAGCTCATCTACGCCATGCTGTACGGCGACCTGCTGGTCAACGCCGCCAACCAGGTCCGGCCCTACGAGCTCACCCAGGGCGAGACCGACGCCATGCTGGACCGCTGGCAGAAAACGCTCATCGACGGCTTCCAGGCGGGCAAGGGCATGAGCCGCAAGCAGATGCGGGAAAATTTCGACGCCATCTTGGCGGACTTTGCCGCCATCCCCGTCTCCCGGGAGGAGAAGGTGCGGGTAGGCGTGGTGGGCGAGATCTACGTGAAATTCTCCCCCCTGGGCAACAACAACCTGGAGGATTTTCTCCTCTCCGAGGGGGCGGAGCCGGTGGTCCCCGGCCTCACCGACTTCATGATCTTCAAGATCTTCAACCGGGAGGTGGACGTGAACATCTACGGCGGGCTGTGGGCCAAAAAGAAGTTCTGCCAGCTGTTCAAGGGCTACATCGAGGCCTGCCAGCGGGACATGATCGCCGCCCTGAAAAAGACCCGCTTTCGGGCCCCCGGTACCTTTGAGAACATGCACCAGCTGGTGCAGGGCTACCTGGGGGACGGCAACAAGATGGGCGAGGGCTGGCTGCTCACCGGCGAAATGCTGGAGCTCATCCACTCCGGGGTGCCCAACATCGTGTGCACCCAGCCCTTTGGCTGCCTGCCCAACCACATCGTGGGCAAGGGCATGATCCGCAAGCTGAAGGACGACTACCCCTATTCCAACATCGTGGCCATCGACTACGACCCGGGGGCCACCAAGATCAACCAGGAAAACCGCATCAAGCTCATGCTGGCCAACGCCAAGGCCCTGGCCAGGCAGGGGGCGGAAAAAGAGCCCGCGGGCGCGGGCGTGTGAGGAGGGGCTTCCATGAAATTAGCGGAGGCATTACAGGAGCGGGCGGACCTGAACCGCCGCGTCCAGCAGCTTCAGCAGCGGCTGGCCAATAACGCCATCGTTCAGGAGGGGGAGGCCCCCGCCGAGGACCCCAAGGAGCTTTTGGCAGAGCTGGACGGCTGCGTCGAAAGCCTGGAACAGCTCATCGCACAAATCAACCTGACCAACTGCCGCACATTGGTGGACGGCAGCAGCCTCACCGAGCTGCTGGCCCGGCGGGACGCGCTGAAGCTGAAGCTCAGCGCCTACCGCGACCTGGTATACAATGCCAGCCAGCTGGGCCGCCGGGCCACCCACACGGAGATCAAGCTGCTCAGCACCGTCAACGTGAAGGAGCTGCAAAAGCAGGTGGACCAGATGGCAAAGGAGCTTCGCCTGCTGGACAATTCCATTCAGGCGGCCAACTGGGCCACGGAGCTGATCTGAACGGCGGCAAGCAGGTAGCTTCCGGGGCGAGCGCATCTCCCCCGGCTGAGAATGAGCCGGACTCATTGGTGGCGCCATGGGGCTGGCGCGAGGGGGTTCGATCCCTCCATGTAACCGTTATGCCCAGACCGCGCACAACCGTATTGTCACAGGGGTTCGCCCCATCATCACAATGTATTACCAATGCGTTGACCGGAAGCGAGGGCGGGCAGGGGGAACTGCCGCCGTATCGCGGCCCCGCCCCGGTTGGGGCGGGGCCGCTCATTTAGGAGGTTTTTATGGACCAACTGCGATTTGTGGACGCCTGCACCGAGGAGCACTTCAAAGCCATGTCCTTGATCCACGCCTTGGGCTGGCGGGACACCTATGTGGACGCGGTGCCCGCCGACTACATGGCCCGGGAGATCACCGACGACCGCTGGGTGGACGTGTTCCGCCGGAACTTTGAGACGCAAAACGGCGTGCGCGGCCTGCTGCTCTGCCGGGGGGACCAGCCGGTGTCCTGCCTGAACTACTGCCGCGCCCGCACCACCAACTACAACGTGGGCGACATCTGCACCTTTGACAACGCCGCCTACGCCGACTGGGGGGAGATCGCCTCCTTTTACACCCACCCCGCCCAGCGGGGGCGGGGCTACGGCGGGCTGCTGTTTGACGAGGCCTGCCGCCGGATGAAGGAAGAGGGCTTTCAAAACGCCTTTGTGTTTGTCCTTCAGGAGAACCAGGGGGCCCGGCGCTTCTACGCCGCCCACGGCTTTTCCTGGGACGGCACCAGCGCCGACATCCCCTTCCCCAACAGCCCGCCCTGCCACGACCTGCGGTACGTGAAAAAGCTGTAAAAACGAAAAACCGCCGGGAATTTTTCCTTCCCGGCGGTTTTAACTGCCCATTTTTCCCCCTCCCGCATACACTGGGATGAAGGGGGGCCTCGGTGTGCCATGCCGTAATTTCAACCATTCCCAGGCCCAGGGCGCCGACCTGGTGGCCGTGGCCGCCGCCCTGTCCGTCTGGATCGGCCAGGGGAAGACCGCGGACGAGCTGGCCATACTGGCCTCCCTGTTCGACCTGATGCGCAGCAACCTGGCCCTGATGGCCCTGAACACGGTGGGCGACGATGTCCAGTCCGGGCAGCAGCGCACCCCCGCCCAGGCCGAGGCCAGGGCCGAATTTTACGATTCCCTCATCGGTCCCGGCTCCTAGAAGCTGTACCAATAGGCCTCAGCACACATCCTTGCGGCCAAAATCACCGCTGGCCGCGTTAAAAAATCTTGAAATACACAAAGTATTCCTACGATTTTTTGCCTTGCCGGCAGCGATTTTTTCTCGCAATTCTGCGTGCTTCGCCTATTGGCACAGCTTCTTAGCAAGCCCCCGCTTTGGCCCTGTCCCGCTGTATGAGCAGCTTTACCGCCTCAATCCCCACCCGGATGGCGGACTCGGTGTCCTCATCCCGGGTCTGGTCCAGCCCGGCGGCGTTGCGCTCCTGGTTCCAGATCACATGGAAGGCCGAGCCGCACCGCACCCCCCGGTGGGCCGCCACGGTGAACAGCGCCGCGCTCTCCATCTCGGAGGCCAGCACCCCCAGCCGCTTCCACGCCTCCCACTTGCTCTGCAGCTCGTAAGACACCGGCATCACCTGGGGGGAATGCTGGCCGTAGAAGGAGTCCTTGCACTGCACCACCCCGGCGTGCCAGCGGCGGCCCGACGCCCTGGCTGCGTCCACCAGGGCGGTGAGCACCTCGAAATCCGCCACGGCGGGGAACTCGATGGGGGCGTACTCCCGGCTGGTCCCCTCCATGCGCACCGCCCCGGTGGCCACGACGATGTCGCCGCTGGTCACCTCCAGCTTGATGCCGCCGCAGGTGCCCACCCGGACGAAGGTGTCCGCGCCGATATTGGCCAGCTCCTCCATGGCGATGGAGGCGGACGGCCCGCCGATGCCGGTGGAGGTGACGCTCACCCTCTCCCCCAGCATCGTGCCGGTGTAGGTGACATATTCCCGGTTGGTGGTCACGTGGACGGGATTGTCAAAGTACCGGGCGATTTTCTCGCACCGCCCCGGGTCGCCGGGGAGCAGGCAGTACCGCCCCACGTCGCCCTGCTTGCAGTTGATATGGAATTGCCGTTCAGCCGCGATCATGGCCGCACCTCTTTTCTCTTTATTTGCTTTCATTATACCGCTTCGGCTTTCAAAAAGCAAGGCTTACCACGGGGTCCCCCACGGGACGTTTACCGCCCCCTCCACCAGGGACTCGTCCCAGTCCACCAGCATAGGCCCCGCCCCCCGCACCAGGGGTCCGTGGTACTCATACAGTTCGTACGACCTTCCCATCCACGTCCATGTGCCCAAAATCGCCTTCCGGCCCGCATAGGTGATCACCCGCTCGCCGGGTCCCATACACCACAGCCCGCCCATCACGGTGCCCACCAGCATGGCGCTGGCCAGGCACAGGCCGGACAGGCACACCGCCGCCTGTCCCCATCCGGCGCGCCACGCCCGGAGCCACCGCCCGCCGTAGACTACCGTGAGAATCCCCGTGGACAGCCCCGTCAGCCACAGCAGGGCGGCCAGCCCCTCCTGTACCCAGGTGCGCCACGCCAGCCCGTACTGTCCCAACACCCACGCTCCGCCAAACAGCACTGCCGCCAGCGCCAGCATCACCACGAACAGCGGAACCAGCCCCCGCCTCCGCCGGGGTTCCAGCTTGTCCAAAGTAGCTGCGCACACCACCGCCAGCACCAGCAGCGGAAGCCACAGCAGCAGAACCAGCAGCAGCTCCTCCCACATCTGCGTCAAGAGATAATCCAAAAAGCCGTCCATAGCTATGCCTCGTCCGGGTCCGGCAGCTGGGTGCTGGTGAGCAGGCGCAGGCCCCCCGCCCCGTCCCGGGCGGCGATATACCACCGCTCCCCCTCTGGCGGGGCCTCCCGGATGGTGATCCGTGCCAGCGCCCCCTCCGCCACATCGCCCACGGCTTTGTCGTACACATACACCGTCGCCGGGTACTCCCCCGCCTCGAAACCGAAGGAATTCCCCCGCCTCAGGGGGGAGCCGTCGGCGTTCCTGCTTCCCCCGCTCTGATCCTGGAACTCCACCACCACCTCCACGATCACCGCGTCCGACTGGTTGACGAACACCAGGTCGGCCTCCATATCGCCGCCGCAGCCGCAGGCGGCGAGCCCCGCCAGCCACAGCGCCGCCAGTCCCGCGCACACTGTTTTTTTCATCCTGTTCCCTCCTAGGTGTCAAATTCATAGTAATACAGCCGTCCGCTCCCGCTGTCATAAACCGCCGCGGTGAAATTCCAGGAATACCGCTCGTGGAGCTTCGAATCGTCGTAGGGGTCCACGCTCTCGCTGTGGCGGTCGCAGAGGTAGTAGAAGCCCTCCTCCACCGGCGCGCCCTCCAGCTCCTCCGCCAGGCTGTCCAGGGCCACCTCGGCCACGGTTTTCCCGTCCCCATGGAAACCGCCGTGATCGTCCTCAAAGCGCACCAGCGTCCCGCCGGACAGGTCCAAATCCAGCGCCCTGCCGATTTGCCGCAGCTCCTTCCCCTCCCGGGGGCCGCCCAGCCCGCCGCAGCCCGCAATCACGGCAAGAAAAATTAAAATCAGGGTCAAAAAACGCTTCATATCCCATTCCTTTCCTTCCAAAAGGGCCGCAAAAAGACCGCCCCATGGCCGGAGCGGTCATGCGGTCTTTTTTTGTCCGGTTGTCAGTCCTCCCCGTCGGGGACAAACTCCAAGATGTCCCCCGGCTGGCAGTCCAGCGCCGCGCAGATGGCGGCCAGCGTGGAAAACCGCACCGCCTTGGCCTTGTTGTTCTTCAAAATGGACAGGTTTGCCATGGTCACGTCCACCTTCTGGGACAGCTCCCCCAGGGACATCTTCCGGCGCGCCATCATCACGTCCAGGTTCACCATAATCGCCATGTGCCGCCCTCCTCAATCTCCCGCCCCCCGCGGAGGCGGGAAAAAACCACATCCGCCATGGCCCGCCCCCTAGATGGTCAGGTCGTTTTCCGCCTTGATCCCGGCGGCCTGCCGGAACAGGGCGGACATCACCATGAACAGCAGCCCGCCCATCAGGAAGATGGGGACGAACAGGGCGTTGTAGGTGAGCAGCGGGGCGGCGCTCCGATAATAGGCGAACCCCCAGACCAGCCGCGCCAGCGCCGCCCCGGAGATGAGGAAGCAGCACACCGCCGCCCGCTTCAGGCTTTTGGCGTTGTCCATCACAAAGGGGTTTCCCTTCAGGACGGTGTCCAGCACCCGCCTGCCCTGCCAGAGGATGACGGCGGTGCAGATGCCACAAAAGAGTAGGAACAGCGTCAGCACCGGCCAGTAGGAATCCCCCCCTGCCAGCGCAAACATCCAGGCAACCGGGCTCCAGCTGAAAACGGAGAATTGCAGCCAAAACCCTACCCTCTCCCCGGTCATGAGCCGCTCCATGGCCTGCCCGTCCCACCGGTTCTCCGTCAGCATCCCCGCCAGGGTTGGCACAAAAAACAGCACGATGATATTACAGACAAACACCACAATCACCATCACCCGCAATACCCGGGCCAGCTTCTGCACGGAAGCCTGCTCCATTTCAACCACCTCTTGTCCCGGAGTTTACCATGCCTTATATCGTTTGTCAAGCATTTTTTATTGTTTTTCGATAAACTCGAAGATGACAATACCCCCGCGGCGAGATGCCGCGGGGGTCAGCTCTCATTCGTCCCAGGGATCCCAATCGCCGCCTTCGGACCCGGCGGGCTGCCCGCCCTCCTGGGCCGGGAGCGCCTTGGGCTCGGGCCGGAACAGGGCCTTGACCCCTTTCCGGGCCAGGAGGGGAATCAGGACGGCCACCGCCAGCAGGACGATGTACGCCCCCATGGCCACCGTGTCGTCCTCCGGCAGCAGGTCGAATATCTGGCCGATGGCGTTGAAGACCATGTGGGCCCAGATGGACGGCCAGATGGAGCCCAGCCGCAGGTCCATCAGCCCAAACACCAGCCCCAGCACAAAGGCGTAGGCAAACCACACCGGGTGGCCGTGGCACACCCCGAAGATGGCGGCGGACAGGGCCGCGGCCAGCCAGCCGGGCATCGCCCGCGCCATCCGGGTCATAATAAGCCCCCGGAAGACGAACTCCTCCACCACAGGGGCCACCAGCACCACGGCGACAGCGCCGACCACACCGCCGCCGCTCAGGCCGGCGGACGCCTCGGCATAGCTGTCCAGCCACGCCTCGGGGAGCAGCATCAGCGCCGTGGTGACCACCAGGTACAGCGCCGGGGCCAGCGCCGCCCCGGCCCACAGCCCCGGGCCCTCCACCCGGCGCAGCCACAGCGCCTCCTCCAGCCTTTTCCGCCGGATGCGGTAAAACAGGAGGATTACTCCAATGGTAATCAGCCCGGACAGCGCGGAGAACACCATGGTATTTTCATACAGCAGATTGTACAGCTGATCCGCCGCCTCCCAGTTTTCCAGGGCGGCCTGCACCCCGGCGGCCACTGCCACCGGCAGCATCACCAGCACCTGGGTCCCCAAAAACAGCGCCAGATAGCACAAGCTCTTGCCCAGGGCCACAAACACCCGGGCTGCCCGCCCCCCGGTTCCCTGCTTCATATCTCTATCCCTCCCAGCACCTTGCCGATGGAGTCGTGGATCACCAGGTCGGCCTGTCCGTCGTAGGGGGTGGGGTCCCGGTTGATGAGCACCAGCTTATTCCCCCGGTAATAGTTGATAAGCCCCGCCGCGGGGTAGACCACCAGGGAGGTGCCGCCCACGATGAGCATATCCGCCCGGGCGATGGCCCGCACCGCCCCCTCCACCGTGTCCTGGTCCAGCCCCTCCTCGTAGAGCACCACGTCCGGCTTCACCACGCCGCCGCACACCGGGCACAGGGGCACGCCCTCCCCGTTTTTGATGAAGTCCACGCCGCAGAACGTGCGGCATTTTGTGCAGTAGTTGCGGTGGACCGAGCCGTGGAGCTCGTATACCGTCCGGCTGCCCGCCATCTGGTGCAGGCCGTCGATGTTCTGGGTGACCACCGCCTTGAGCCTGCCCGCCCGCTCCAGCTGGGCCAGCTTCCGGTGGGCGGCGTTGGGCCTGGCGTCCAGGCAGAGCATCTTGTCCCGGTAGAAGCGGTAAAAATCTTCGGTGTTCCTCTCAAAATAGGTATGGCTGAGGATGGTCTCCGGCGGCTGGTCGTATTTCTGATGGTACAGGCCGTCCACGCTGCGGAAATCCGGGATTCCGCTCTCGGTGGACACGCCCGCCCCGCCGAAAAAGACGATATTGCCGCTGTCCCTGACCCATTGCTGCAACTGCTCCAGAGGCGTCATAGCCCTTCCCTCCCTTATTCGGCCATATTATACCACACCCCGTTTGAAAAGAAAAGCCCCTCCGGGCGGCGCTTTCCCCCGCGCGGCGCTAAGAACCTGTCATTCACAACCCCAAGCCGCCGTCTGGGCGGGCCTTTTCTCACCATACGCTGTGAATATCGGTTGTAATTTTTCCCCTCCTGGGAATGCTATGGGAGCGCCCCATAAGAATTTCCACAATTCCTATTGACAAGGTATGCTTTTTACGGTATGATTTCCTCGCAACAGTTCGGACGTTTCAAAACAAGGAGATGGAACACATCATGATATACGCGGACAACGCCGCAACCACAAAAACCTGCGCCGCCGCCCGGCAGGCCATGCTGGACGGCATGGAGCGCTTCTGGGGCAACCCCTCCAGCCTCCACTCCCCGGGGCAGCAGGCCAGGGAGGCCCTCCAGGCCGCCCGGGAGTCGGTGGCAAAGGCCATCGGCGCGCAGCCGGGGGAAATCTACTTCACCTCCGGCGGCAGCGAGGCGGACAACCAGGCCATCGCCAGCGCCGCCAGAATCGGGGCCCGGAAGGGCAAAAAGCACCTCATCACCACCGCCATCGAGCACCACGCCGTGCTGCACACCATGGACCAGATGTCCAAGGAGGGCTTTGACGTCACCCTCCTCCCCGTGGACGCAAGCGGCATCGTGAAGGTGGAGGACGTGGCCGCCAACCTCCGGGAGGACACCGCCCTGGTGTCCGTCATGTACGCCAACAACGAGATCGGCACCATCCAGCCCGTGGCCGAAATCGGTGCGCTGTGCCGGGAGCGGGGCGTCCCCTTCCACACCGACGCCGTCCAGGCGGCGGGCCACCTGCCCATCGACGTGACGGCCCAGAACATCGACATGCTGTCCCTGTCCGGCCACAAGTTCCACGGCCCCCGGGGGGTGGGCGCGCTGTACGCCCGCCGGGGCACTCCCCTGCTCACCCTCATCCACGGCGGGGCCCAGGAGCGGGGCTTCCGGGCGGGCACGGAAAACCTGCCCGCCATCCTGGGCATGGCCGCCGCGCTGGACGACGCCGTGGCCCACATGGCGGAAAACGACGCCTACGTGGCCTCCCTGCGGGACGCCCTCATCGAAAAGCTGTCCGCCATCCCCCACTCCGCCCTGAACGGCGACAGGGAGCGCCGCCTCCCCGGCAACGTGAGCTTCTGCTTCGAGGGCATCGAGGGCGAATCCCTGCTGCTGCTGCTGGACGACAAGGGGGTGGCCGCCTCCTCCGGGTCGGCGTGCACCTCCGGCTCGCTGGACCCCAGCCACGTGCTGCTGGCCATCGGCCGGCCCCATGAGGTGGCCCACGGCTCCCTGCGCCTCAGCCTGGACCGGGACAACACCATGGAGGAGGTGGAGGCCATCGCCAAGGCCACCGCCGAGGTGGTCGCCTATCTGCGGGACATGTCCCCCGTTTGGAAAGCATTACAGAGAGGAGAGCGCAGCTATGTTATACAGTGAAAAGGTAATGGACCACTTCCGCAACCCCCGTAACGTGGGCGAGATCGCCGACGCCGACGGCGTGGGCGAGGTGGGCAACGCCAAGTGCGGCGATATCATGAAAATGTACCTCAAGATTGAGGACGGCGTCATCGTGGACGTGAAGTTCGAGACCTTCGGCTGCGGCAGCGCCATCGCCACCAGCTCCATGGCCACCGAACTCATCAAGGGCAAGCGGGTGGAGGAGGCCCTGTCCCTCACCAACCAGGCGGTGGTGGAGGCGCTGGACGGCCTGCCCGCCCACAAGATCCACTGCTCCGTGCTGGCGGAGGAGGCGGTGCGCGCCGCCATCAAGGACTACTACGACAAAAACGGCATCGCCTACGAGCCCGAGCAGCTCTGCGGCGGCGACTGCGCCTGCTGCCACGAGCACGACCACCAGGAATAAACCGAGGCCCCGGCGCAACGCGCCGGGGCCTTCCCTTTTCCGCGCCGTCCTCCCTCGGATAGCCAAGCGCCCTATAGGCTTGCGGAATGCTTTGCCCGGGGATGCGGCGCCGGATTATCGGTACGGCCCAATATATAGTCCATGCTGGTGTCCAGCGCTGTCGCGATCCGCATACACGCTTCAACCGACATATGACGCCTTCCGCATTCAATTTTGGAGTATGTGCTTCGATCAATGCCGGTGAGCGTCTGCATTTCGATTTGCGTATAGCCCCGTTTTTTTCTAAGCTCCCTAATTCTTGATGTATCTGTCATAAATTATCACCGGAACCAGCATATCAAACCGCCCCGCTGTTTTTAGGGTTAAATTGTCCTATTACGGGGAAAACTGACCCTCCGGCAGCAGAATCGCAGAGAAAAGCACAGGGGACGCGCGTCCCCTGTGCTTTCGCGTTTCCAACCGCTCAGACCTCCCGCTTCTCCGCCCGCAGCACGATGTCCTCCCGCTCCACGGCCAGGCATAGGGTGTCCCCGGCGCACAGCCGCTCGGACAAAAGCAGGTCGGCGGCGGGCTCCTCCACCCGCCGGCGCACGGCGCGGCGGATGGGCCGGGCCCCCTGCTCCCGCTCCGCGCCCGGGTCGGCCAGCAGGGTCACCGCCTCCCACTTGGCGTCCAGCCCCACCCCCAGCCGGTCCAGCCGCTCCCGCACGCCCCCCAGCAGGCGCAGGGCGATGCGCTCCAGGTCCCGGCGCTCCAGGCGGTCAAACAGGATCACCTCGTCCAGGCGGTTGAGGAACTCCGGCTTGAACCGCCCCTTCAGCTCCGCCATCACCGCCTCCCTCCGCTTGTCGTCGGAGCTGCCCCCGGCAAAGCCCAGGGGGGGCGATTTGCTCACCAGCTTCTCCGCGCCCACATTGGACGTCAGCACCACCACCGTGTTGCGGAAGTCCGCCTTTCTCCCCTGGCCGTCGGTGAGCTGGCCGTCCTCCATCACCTGGAGGAGGATGTTCTGCAGGTCGTCGTGGGCCTTTTCAATCTCGTCGAACAGCACCACCGACCAGGGGCGGCGGCGGACCTGCTCGGTGAGCTGGCCCCCCTCCTCGTGGCCCACGTAGCCCGGGGGCGAGCCCACCAGCCGGGAGGCGGCGTGCTTCTCCATATACTCGGACATGTCGAAGCGGATCAGCGCCTCCTCGCTGCCGAACAGCGCCGCCGCCAGGGCGCGGCACAGCTCCGTCTTGCCCACCCCGGTGGGTCCCATGAAAAGGAACACCCCGATGGGGCGGTTGGGCTCCTTCAGCCCCACCCGGCCCCGGCGGATGGCGGCGGCCACGGCGGACACCGCCCGGTCCTGGCCCACCACCCGGCGGTGGAGCTCCCCCTCCAGCTCCAGCAGGCGGCGCGCCTCCCCTTTGGTGATGGACTCCAGGGGTATGCCCGTCCACTGGGCCAGCACCGCCGCGATCTCCTCCCGGCCCAGCTCATGGGCGGTCCCGCCCTTCTGGCGGCTCTGCTTGCGGTCCAGCTCCCGGCGGAAATCCGCCTCCGCGTCCCGGAGGATGGCCGCCCGCTCAAAGTCCTGCATGGCGATGGCCTGGGCCTTCTCCCGGGCCGCCCGCTCCGCCCGGTCGGACAGCGCCCGCAGGGCGATGGGCACCTCCTCCTCCACCCGCATCCGGGCCGCCCCCTCGTCGATGAGGTCGATGGCCTTGTCGGGCAGGAACCGGTCGGGGAGATAGCGCTGGGACAGCTCCACCGCCGCGTCGATGGCCTCGTCGGAGATGGTCAGGCCGTGGTGCTCCTCATACCGGCGGCGCAGGCCCCGGAGGATGGCCTTGGCCTGGTCCGGGGTGGGCTCGGCCACCTTGACGGGCTGGAAGCGGCGCTCCAGGGCGGCGTCCTTCTCGATATACTTGCGGTACTCCTCCAGGGTGGTGGCGCCCACCACCTGGATCTCCCCCCGGCTCAGGGCGGGCTTGAGGATGTTGGCCGCGTCGATGGCCCCCTCGGCGGACCCCGCCCCCACGATGTTGTGCAGCTCGTCCAGGAACAGGATCACGTTTCCCGCCCGGCGCACCTCGGACAGCACCTGGTTCACCCGCTCCTCGAACTCGCCCCGGTACTTGGTGCCCGCCACCATGGACACCAGGTCCAGGCTCAAAAGCCGCTTGCCCCGCAGGGGCTCGGGCACCGCGCCGGAGGCCATGCGCAGGGCCAGCCCCTCCGCCACGGCGGTCTTGCCCACCCCCGGCTCGCCGATGAGGGCGGGGTTGTTCTTCGTCCGGCGGGCCAGGATCTGGACGATCCGGCCCACCTCCTGCTCCCGGCCCACCAGGGGGTCCAGCGCCCCCAGCACCGCCATCCGGGTCAGATCCCGGGAAAAGCGGTCGGTGAGGCGGGTGTCCGCCCCCTCCCGCGCCCTGGGCCGGTCCTCCCGGTAGAGGGCCTGGGGGTCGCCCCCCGGCCGGCCGGCGTTATTCTGGGGCTGCTGGCGCCCCTTGTCCCGATCCATCATAAAAAAACCCCGCAATCTTTGAAAGATACTCAGCCGCTCCACGCGATCACTCCCCTTGTCCCGGCAGGGAATCTCGTCACTTGGCAAGGATGGGAAATTTTGAGCGAAATTATACATTTCTCCCGGTCAAAATTTCATGTTGCAATTTTCCGGAGATGTGGTAAAATGAAAGACGGCTCAAAACACATCATTTGTTGGAGGTGTATGTTACATGGCACGTAAAATTGGCGACGCCTGCGTCTCCTGCGGCGCTTGCGAGTCCTCCTGCCCGGTGGGCGCGATCTCCATGGGCGACGAGCACATGGTCATCGACGCCGGCGCCTGCATCGACTGCGGCGCTTGCGAGGGCACCTGCCCCATGGGCGCGATCTCCGCTGAGTAAGCTGTGACGCAAAATCCCCCGCCCCCCTGCCGGAGGGCGGGGGATTTGTTTTGCTTTGGAAGATTTTCCAGACATTGGCGGGCCCGGGCACGTCCCTCCCGTCCGCCCCATTTTCCCCTTCGTCAAAGTGCTCCTATTCCCTCGCCGCCGCCCGGAAACGGCTTGTTGAAAACGCCGATTTTGTGGAAAGTTTAACATACTGAGGTAAAATGTCGTGGAATTGGGCGGGAAGTTATGCTATACTGTGTAGTTGGTGGGGGATGGGTTTCCCACCGGTACCATCGGCCCGCGCCTCTCCCCTGCCCGGGGGGCGGGCGCTGCATTGATACACTATATTTTTGAGGAGGAACTATCTTATGGAAACCTACGGTTTGGAACAGTACGGCATTACCGGGATTAAGGAAATCGTCTACAATCCCACCTACGAGCAGCTCTTTGAGGCGGAGATGGACCCCGCCCTGGAGGGCTTCGAGAAGGGCCAGCTGACCGAGCTGGGCGCGGTCAACGTGATGACAGGCATCTACACCGGCCGCTCCCCCAAGGACAAGTTCATCGTCATGGATGAGAACTCCAAGGACACCGTGTGGTGGACCTCCGATGAGTTCAAAAACGACAACAAGCCCGCCTCCCAGGAGGCGTGGGCGGCCTGCAAGGCCCTGGCCATCAAGGAGCTGTCCAACAAGAAGCTGTACGTGATGGACGTGTTCTGCGGCACCAA
>CAJUEG010000030.1 GCA_910584835.1 uncultured Oscillospiraceae bacterium
AGGCGGCCTTCTCCCAGTACAGGGCCACCTCGGGGTAGCCCTCCCGGGCGGCGATGCGGGCCATGCACAGGTACATGCCCACCTCGGAGCACTCGCCGTTGAAGTTGGCCATGAGCTGCTCCAGGATGTACTTCTTGTCCTCGTCGCTGATGTCGGGGTTATTCTTCACGGTCTTGGCGTAGATGCCGTACTCGTGCTCGGCGGCCAGCTTCATCTCGCCCTCCTGCAGGGTGAACTTGGAGCCGGAGACGTGGCACACGGGGCACTCGGCGGGGGGGTTCTCGCCTTCGTAGACATAACCGCAGACAGGGCAGATCCATTTTTTCATGATAATTTTCCTCCAATGTTTAAATTTGGGCGTCGGGCGGCGGGTCTGAGCATTCGCGGCACAGGCCGCGGACGATAAACTCGCAGCTTTCCGCCTGGAAGCCATATTGCACGCCGACGGTATCCAGCCAGCCCTGCCCGGGGGATCGCTGGGGCAGGTCCAGAATGGCTCCGCAGCGGTTGCAAATGAAGTGGGAGTGGGGGGAGAGGGTCCCGTCGTAACGTTCCTGCCCGTTCACCGGGCCCACCCGCCGGATCAGCCCGTGCCCGCACAGATGGTTCAGGTTGCGGTAGACGGTGCCCAGGCTCAGGTCGGGGTACTCCGCCTTGAGCTGCTGATACACCCAGTCCGCCGGGGGGTGACAGGTGGTTTCCCGCAGCAGGGCCAGCATGGCGTCCCTTTTTTTGCTTTGACGGACGTTGTTCATGGCCGCTCCTCTCCTGCAGCAAGTACTAATAGGAATCATTACTATTAGTACGGTAACATACTTTGCTCCGTTTGTAAAGAGTTTTTTTCAAAAAACCAGAAATCTTTTTTGGAGACGAAATCTGCCGTCCCCCGGAGAGGGTTGGAATTGATTTGCCGGGGGCGGGATGGTATACTGAACATTATAAGTAGAGAGGGGACGGTGGGCGGCGGTGAGAGCCAAGGCGGTCATAACGGATTTTGACAAAACCCTGCTGCGGACGGACAAGACGGTGTCGGAATACACCCGGACCGTGCTGCAAAGGTGCCGCGGGCAGGGCCTGGCGGTGATGGCGGCCACCGCCAGGCCGGAGCGGAGCATTTTGGCCTACCGTGAGCTGCTGGAATTTGAGGCGGTGACCACGCTGAACGGAGCGCGAATCCTACTGCCGGGCGGGGTGGTAGAAAACGCCCTGGCGCCGGCCAGCGTGGAGCGGATGCTGGAGGGGATCGTGGCCATGCCCCAAGTGCTGATCTCCCTGGAGACGGACCAGGGAATTTTCTCCAATGTCTTGATCCCGGAGTGGGAGCCGGTGGTCTTTGAGGGCTTCCCCGGGCTGCCGGAGTGCGGGCGTATCTACAAAATTCTGCTGAGCGGGCCGGCCGGGGGGCTGCGGGAGACGGTGCGGGACAGCCTTACCGCAGACGCCTACCTGACTGTGGCCAACGGGGACCTGCTCCAGATTATGGACCGCAGGGCGACGAAGTGGAACGGCGTAAAGGCGATGCTGGGCGCCGCGGGGATCGCGGCGGAGGACGCGGTCTACTTTGGGGATGACAACGACGATTTGGAGCCTATCCGGCGCTGCGGAACAGGGGTGGCGGTGGCAAACGCCATCGGGGCGGTGCTGGACAGGGCGGATGCGGTAGCGGCGTCCAACGATTTGGACGGCGTGGCCCGGTGGATTGAGGAAAACCTGCTGTAGGCGGGAACAGGGGGGAGCGCTATGCTGAAAAAGCTGCGCTGGAAGTTTATCCTTATCATCACGGCGCTGCTGGCGGGGATGCTGGCGGCGGCGCTGGCGGTCCAGACGGTCTCCGCCGCCCGGCAGTACCGGGAGGAGACGGAGCGGGTGCTGCGGGCGGTGCTGGACCGGGGGGCGGCGGCGCTGGACCCGATGCGCCCCTTCACCGGCGGGGGCCTGGAACAGGACGGGGAGCTGCGCACCGGCATACCCGCGTTTTACGCCGTGGCGGACCGCTGGGGCCGGGTTGGGCTGGCGCTGAGCTTCAACGCCGAGCTGGACGAGGAGACGGTGATCCGGGCGGTGGAGGAGGCGCTGGCCGCCGGGCGGGAGTCCGGGCGGCTGGACGGGCTGGACCTGCGGTTTTTGATCCGGTCCGGGGGGAGCCGCCTGGAGCTGGGCTTCGCCGGACTGGGCTGGGAGCGGGGCGCGGTCCGGCGGCAGACGCTCACCGCCGCGCTGATTCTGGCGGCGGCGCTGCCCGGGTTCTTCGGGGTGAGCGTGCTGCTCTCCCGGCGGCTGGTGAGGCCGGTGGAGGAGAGCTGGAAAAGGCAGCAGCAGTTTGTGGCCGACGCGTCCCATGAGCTGAAAACCCCCCTGACGGTGCTGCTGGCGGACGCGGACATTCTGCTGGGTCACCCGGACGACACCATCCGCAGCCAGCGCCGGTGGGTGGAGCACCTGAGGGACGAGGGCCTGCGGATGAAGGGGCTGGTGGAGGACCTGCTTTTCCTGGCCCGGGGGGACGCCGGGGAGCGGGAAGGCCCCCGGGGCCGGGCGGACCTGAGCCAGATATGCGAGCAGTGCGTGATGTCCTTTGAGCCGGTGGCCTTCGAGGCGGGGCTGACGCTGGAGAGCAGCGTGGCCCCCGGCGTGGGCGTCGCGGGGGACGGGGAGGAGCTGCGGCGGCTGTGCGCCATTTTGCTGGACAACGCCTGCAAATACTGTGAGCCGGGGGGGACGGTGCGCGTGACCCTGGAGGGGGGCGGGGAGGCGGTGCTCACCGTCCACAATACGGGGGAGCCCATCCCGGCCCAGGCGCAGGCCCACCTGTTCGAGCGGTTTTACCGGGCGGACGCCGCCCGCAGCCGGGAGAAGGGCGGGTATGGGCTGGGGCTGTCCATCGCCGCCGCCATCGTGGAGCGGCACGGGGGAAAAATCGCGGTGCGCAGCGCGGAGGGGGAGGGAACGGCGTTTTCCGTCACCCTGCCGCGGGAAAAGAGGGGTTGACAAGCAGCCTCTTTTCATGTATATTGCTTTGATGTTCAAATAATTTATAGTTCGGAATATTTGAAGTGCGGAGGAGACGCCATGAATGAGAACCAGCGGGAGGAGCTGAACTATTTCTTCGTCCACGTGTTCAATCAGATCCTGGCCTATGAGGAGCAGGCGCTGAGCGGTATGGGCGCGGGGGATCTGTCGGTGAAGGAGCTGCACGTGCTGGAGGCGGTGGGCGGGCTCACGGCGGCGGGGCGCAACACCATGACCCAGATTGCCGACGCGCTGGCCATCCGGGTGAGCACACTGACCACGGCGGTGAACACCCTGGTGCGCAAGGGCTGCCTGAATCGGGGCGGAGAGCCGGGGGACCGGCGGGTGATCCGGGTGTTCCTCACGCCCAAAGGAGAGGAGGCCAACCGGCTCCACGCCCAATTCCACGCCCGCATGGCGGACAGCGCCGCCACCAGCCTGGATGAGGAGGAGCTGGAAGCGCTGCTGCGCTCCCTGCGGAGGCTGGACGGCTTTTTTCATGAGATAAGCCGGCAAAATCAACTGTGACGAGGAGGACCATACCATGGCCATTTACATTTTGACAGACAGCACCGCCGATTTCCGCCCGGAGGAGGCGGAGGGCAGAGGAATTTGGGTGGTGCCCTTGAAGGTGCAGTTCGGGGAGGAGGAGTTCCCCGACGTGCTGGACCACGCCGCCTTTTTCCGGCGGCTGGCCGAGGCGAAGGAGCTGCCCACCACCAGCCAGGCGGGGCCGGATGACTTTCTGCCCTGGTTCCGCCGGGCCAAGGAGAACGGGGACAGCGTGATCTGCCTGCCCATGGCGGCATCCCTGTCCGGGACCTGCCAGAGCGCGCTGATTGCGCGGGAAATGTGCGGCTGGGGGGACATCCATGTGGTGGATTCCACCCAGACGGTGCTGGGGCTGCGGCTGCTCATCGACCTGGCGTGCCTGCTCCGGGAGCAGGGGATGGACGCCCCGGCCATCGCGGCGGAGCTGGAGCGGGCGAAAGGCCGGGTGAAGCTGCTGGCCGTTGTGGACACCCTGAAGTACCTCCACAAGGGGGGACGGCTGCCGGCGGCGGTGTCCATCGCCGGGGAGCTTTTGAGGGTGAAGCCCGTCATCACCCTGAAGGACGGCCGGCTGGGGCTGGTGGGCAAGGGCGTGGGGGTCAAGGGAAGCCTGGCGGCCCTGGTGAAGCTGGTGGGGGAGGAGCTGGACTTTGACCGGCGCCTGCCGGTGTACTACGGCTATACCGCCCATGACGGGCTGTGCCAAAGCCTGATGGCGCTGATCCGGGAGACCTTTGGACCCCATCCCAGCGAGGTGCACCCGGTGGGGGCGGTCATCGGCACCCACGTGGGGCCGGGGGCGGCGGTGATGGTTTACTTAGAGCGGGAGCAATAGAGCTGCCGGACGGGCGGCGGAATCTGGCAAAGCGGGATGGAATTGGGAGAGAACAATTCCATCCCGCCGCTTTATTTTTTTGGGTTGGGGGTTGACAGCGGACGCTTTTTGAGTTAACATATGAGCAGATGTTCATATGTTTGCGGAAAGAGAGGGGAGAGCTATGACGGACAATAACGAGATCGAGCGCTGCGGCTGCCTGTTCGTCCACGAGGACGCGGTAAACGAGGTGCTGGGCGGAATGCCCGGCGACGAGACGCTGTACGACCTGGCGGAGCTGTTCAAGGTGTTCGGCGACTCCACCCGGATCAAGATTTTGTACGCCCTGTTTGAGGCGGAGCTGTGTGTGTGCGACATCTCCAAGCTGCTGGGACTGACCCAGTCGGCGGTGTCCCACCAGCTGCGGGTGCTGAAGGGCAGCCGGCTGGTCAAGTTCCGCCGGGAGGGCAAGACCGTTTTCTATTCCCTGGCCGACGACCACGTGCGCAAGATCATTGCCCAGGGGATGGAGCACGTCAACGAATAGCGCCTAAGCCTCGTCGGGACAAACTGCATATCATTCACTTCCGCCTTTGGCGAAAGCTCATTCATTCCGCTGCCCCTCCTCTCCCCCAAAGCCCAAATACGGCTTTGCGGGAGCCCCGGGCGAACAGGCGGGGCGCGAATAGAAAACGAATTGGAAAGGAAGTATTACCATGAAAAAGACCTTCAAGCTCATCGATCTGGACTGCGCCAACTGCGCCGCAAAAATGGAGGCGGCCATCCAGAAGCTCCCCGGCGTCACCGGCGCCACCGTCAGCTTTCTCACCCAGAAGATGACCATCGAGGCGGACGACGTGGACGCCGTCATGAAGGACGTGGTGAAGGTCTGCCGCAAGGTGGAGCCCGACTGCGAGATCGTGCTGTGAGCCGCACCTTTTGGGACCGGGTTTCCGGGCTCTATGACTTGACCCAGTGGGGCAACCGCAAGGTAAATGCCGCCGCGGCGGCTCGGGTGGAAGAGATGATCCCGGAGGGCGCAAACGTGCTGGACTGCGCCGCCGGAACGGGAGAGTTTTCCCTGGCGGCGGCAAAAAATGCGGCCTCAGTGCTGTGCACCGATCAATCGGAGGCCATGCTGGAGCGGGCCAGGAGGAAGGCCGCCCGGAAGGGCCTGACCAATATCGGCTTTGCCCTCCGGGATGTGACCGCCCTGCCCGACCCCGACGGGACCTTTGACGCGGTGATTGCCGCCAACGTGCTCCATCTGCTTTCAAGCCCGGAAATTGCCGTCCGGGAGCTGTGGCGGGTGACCGCCCCGGGCGGGCGGCTGATTCTGCCCACCTACCTCCAGGGGAAAACGGGGACAGCCTATGGGGGCATGATTAAGATTTACCAGGGCGTGGGCTTTCATTACGAGCACGCCTTCACCCCGGAGAGCTACCGGGTATTTTTGGAGGGTCTGGGCCTGGCCCCTGCGGCGGTGGAGGTCATCCCCGGCAGGCTGCCGGAGGGAATCGGGGTGATAGAAAAACCCTTATGATTCCGCAGGTGCGGCAAAACGCGGACTGCACATCCGCATTAGGAGTTGATTTGTTATGACCAAAAAGCAAAAGAGAACGCTGGTCCGAATTATCGTGGCGGCGGCGCTGCTGATCGCGGTGGTGGTGCTGGATCACAGTACGGTACGGCTGTGGCTGCCGGAATGGCTCAACCTGCCCTTTGCCCCCCGCCTGCCCGGACAGGACGCGAGCGGGAATTTTGTTACCGGCGATTATCTGCCCACCCGCTGGCTGTACCTCATTCCCTATCTCATCATCGGCTGGGACATTCTCTGGAAAGCCATCCGCAACATCGGCCACGGGCAGGTCTTTGACGAGAACTTCCTCATGTGCGTGGCCACCGTCGGGGCGTTCTTCCTGGGGGAGACCTCCGAGGCGGTGGGGGTGATGCTGTTCTACCAGGTGGGCGAGCTGTTCCAGAGCTACGCCGTGGGCAAGTCCCGGAAGTCCATCGCCCAGCTCATGGACATCCGGCCCGACACGGCCAGCGTGGAGCGGGGCGGAGAGATTCTTGAGGTGGACCCCGAGGAGGTGGCGGTGGGCGAGACCATCGTCATCCGCCCCGGGGAGAAGGTGCCCCTGGACGGCGTGGTCATCGAGGGGGCGTCCTCCCTGAACACCGCCGCCCTCACCGGCGAGTCCGCACCCCGGGACGTGGCCGTGGGCGGGGAGCTGCTGTCCGGCTGCGTCAATATCACGGGACTGCTGAAGGCCCGGGTCACAAAAGAGTTCGGCCAGTCCACCGTGGCCAAGATTCTGGACCTGGTGGAAAACGCCGCCTCCAAGAAGGCCAGGGCGGAGAACTTCATCACCCGGTTCGCCAAATACTACACCCCCGCCGTGGTGTTCGCCGCCCTGGCCCTGGCGGTGATCCCTTCCCTGGTCACCGGGGAGTGGGGCGTGTGGGTCCACCGGGCCCTCACCTTCCTGGTCATCTCCTGCCCCTGCGCCCTGGTGATCTCCATCCCCCTGTCCTTCTTCGGGGGCATCGGCGGGGCCTCCGCCCAGGGCATCCTGGTGAAGGGCGGCAACTATCTGGAGCTGCTGGCCAAGACCGAGACGGTGGTGTTCGATAAGACCGGCACCCTCACCCAGGGGGTGTTTGAGGTGTCGGCGCTGATCCCCGCCGGCGGCGTGACCGAGCGGGAGCTGCTGGAGGCCGCCGCCCTGGCGGAGCGCCACTCGGGGCACCCCATCGCCCAGTCCCTGCGCCGGGCGCTGGGCGGGGAGACCGACCCCGGCCGGGTGACGGACGTGCAGGAAATCCCCGGCCACGGCGTGTCCGCCCTGGTGGACGGCAAGCGGGTGCTGGCGGGCAGCGAGAAGCTGATGAAGCGGGAAAATATCGACTTCCAGCCCTGCAATCAGGTGGGCACAGTGGTCCATGTGGCCCGGGAGGGGAGGTACCTGGGGTGCGCCGTCATCGCCGACCAGATCAAGCCCACCGCCCCCGGCGCCATTGCGGCGCTGAAGAGCCGGGGCATCCGCACCGTCATGCTCACCGGGGACAGCGAGGCCGTGGGCCAGGCGGTGGCCGCCCGGCTGGGGCTGGACGAGGTCCATGCCCAGTTGCTCCCCGCCGATAAAGTGAGCCGTCTGGAGGACCTGCTCGCCCGCAAAAGCGAGAAGGGTGTGCTGGCCTATGTGGGGGACGGGGTGAACGACGCCCCGGTGCTCTCCCGGGCCGATGTGGGCATCGCCATGGGGGCCATGGGCTCCGACGCCGCCATCGAGGCCGCCGACGTGGTGCTCATGGACGACGACCCGGCCAAGCTGGTCCGGGCCATGGACGTCGCCCGCAAGTGCCTGGGCATTGTCAGGCAGAACATCGTGTTTGCCCTGGGGGTGAAGGGGCTGTGCCTGATTCTGGGCGCCTTCGGCATGGCCTCCATGTGGGAGGCGGTGTTTGCCGACGTGGGGGTGGCGGTAATCGCCATTTTGAACGCCACGAGGATGCTGAAAACCAAAGAGTAAACCAAGTGGGGCCCCCGCGAAAGCGTCCTTCAGCTTTCGTGGGGAGAGGAGGGGCAGCGGAATGAGCGATTTTTCGCCAAAGGCGGAAATGAGCGATATGCAGCTTGCCCCGACGAAAGCCGCGTGTCGCGGACAGGCAAGGCGTGACAACAGTGCAACGGGTCCCCTTCGTATCAGAATATACAAAGCCCCCCCTTCCAGGGGGGCTTTTTTTGCCCTTCTGGGCATTGACATATAAGGGGGAAAGCACATATAATAAATATAATACGCTAAAGCGGTAAAATGCAAGGCGGAAGCTCCTGCCCCGCGAAGGACAGGGAAAATTCAAGGAGGAAGAGATATGGGAACCCAGCGCGTCTACAATTTCTCCGCCGGTCCGTCCATGCTGCCCCTGGAGGTGCTGGAGCGGGCGGGGAGCGAGATCACCAACTACCGGGGCTCCGGCATGTCCGTGATGGAGATGAGCCACCGCTCCAAGGTGTTCCAGAAGATCTTCGACGACACCAAGGCCGGCTTTATCCGGCTGTTCCACGTGCCCGGCAACTATAAGGTGCTGTTTTTGCAGGGCGGGGCCTCCAGCCAGTTCTCCATGGTCCCTCTGAACCTCATCGGCAGGACCGGGAAGGCGGACTACGCCGTCACCGGCAATTTCGCCAGCATCGCCTACAAGGAGGCCAAGAAGTACGGAACCATCAGCCTGGCCGCCTCCAGTGAGGACAAAAACCACACCTATATTCCCCAGCAGTCCCAGCTCAAGCTGGACCCCGAGGCCAGCTATTTCTACTACTGCGCCAACAACACCATCTACGGCACCGAGTGGCAGTACGTGCCCGACACCGGGGACGTGCCCATCGTGTGCGACATGTCCTCCGATTTCCTGTCCCGGCCGGTGGACGTGTCCAAGTACGGGATCATCTTCGGCGGGGCCCAGAAGAACCTGGCTCCGGCGGGGCTCACCATCGCCGTCGTCCGGGAGGACCTGGCGGGCCACGAGCTGCCCTACACTCCGCTGATGATGAACTACAAGACCATGATCGACAAGGACTCCATGTACAACACCCCGCCCTGCTGGTGCATTTACATGCTGGGGCTGGTGCTGGAGTGGCTGGATTCCAAGGGCGGCGTGGAAGGCATGGAGAAGATCAAGCACAGCAAGGCCGCCCTGCTGTACGACGTGCTGGACAACTCACGCCTGTTCACCTGCGCGGCGGAGAAGGCCAGCCGGTCGGACATGAACGTCACCTTCCGCTCCGCCAGCGAGGAGCTGGACGCCAAGTTCGTCAAGGAGGCCGCCGAGGCGGGCTTCACCAACCTGAAGGGCCACCGGAATGTGGGCGGTATGCGCGCCTCCATTTATAATGCAATGCCTGTGGAAGGGGTCGAGAAATTGGCCGATTTCATCAAGGCGTTCGACAAGAATAACTGACGGAGCCCCCACGCAAGCCCAGCGCAGCGGGTTGCGTGGGGAGAGGAGATGCAAAGGTGGGGGCGCACATCGTGCGCCCCCACAGAGTGTGATTGAAACATCATTTTGAGGTGAAAACCATGTTCAACATCAAAACCATGAACAAAATATCGCCGGTGGGACTGGACCGCCTGCCCGCGGACGGCTATACTGTGGGCGACGGCGTGGAAAACGAGGACGCCATCCTGGTCCGCTCCGCCAAGCTCCATGACTACGATTTTCCCGGCGCCCTCTGGGCCATCGCCCGGGCGGGGGCCGGAGTGAACAACATCCCCGTGGAGCGCTGCTCCGAGGCGGGCATTGTGGTGTTCAACACCCCCGGCGCCAACGCCAACGCGGTGAAGGAGCTGGTGATCTGCGCCATGCTGCTGGCCTCCCGGGACGTGATCGGCGGCGCACAGTGGGTGAAGGAGCAGGCCAGCACCCCCGGCGTGGACGTGGCCGCCGCCGTGGAGAAGGGCAAGTCCGCCTTTGTGGGGCCGGAGCTCTACCGCAAGACCCTGGGCGTAGTGGGCCTGGGGGCCATCGGGGCGCTGGTGGCCAACATCGGCCTCAGCCTGGGCATGGACGTGTATGGCTATGACCCCTATCTGTCGGTGGACGCCGCCCTTCGGCTGGACCGGCACATCAAGGTGGTGAAGGAGCTGGACGCGCTGTACGCCAACTCCGATTACATCACCCTCCACCTGCCCTACATGGAGTCCACCAAGGATACCGTCAACGCCGCCGCCATCGCCAAAATGAAGGACGGCGTGCGTATCATCAACATGGCCCGGGGCGGGCTGGTGAACAACGCCGACATGATCGCGGCGCTGAAGTCGGGCAAGGCGGCCCGGTATGTCACCGACTTCCCGGACAACGAGATCACGCTGGAGGAGGGCGTGGTGGCCATCCCCCATCTGGGGGCGTCTACCCCCGAGAGCGAGGACAACTGCGCCGTCATGGCCGCCAACCAGCTCCGGGACTTCCTGGAGAACGGCAACATCAAAAACTCCGTCAACTTCCCCAACGTCATCATGGAGCGCTCCGGCGTGCAGCGCCTGTGCGTCATCCACCGCAACATCCCCGCCGTCATCGCCCAGATCACCACCCAGCTGGGCGCCGACGGGGTGAATGTGGAGAATATGACCAACAAGTCCAAGGGCGAGTACGCCTACACCATGGTGGACGCGGGGTCCAAGGTGGACGCGAGCGTCATTGAGGACATCCGCAGGGTGCCCGGAGTTATTCGGATGCGGGTGATTTAAAAATTTTCTCTGTGCAGAAGAGCGGTCAAGGCCCCCTCCCGTACGGGAGGGGGCCTTGACTTTCCTGCCTTCGGGCGGTAAAATAGATAAAAATTCTAAGTAAAGGAAATGATTTCCCATGGCAAAAATTGATATCGTGTCCGGATTTTTGGGGGCGGGCAAGACCACCCTCATCAAAAAGCTGCTCACAGAGGCGTACCAGGGCGAGAAGCTGGTGCTCATTGAGAACGAGTTCGGCGAGATCAGTGTGGACGGCGGATTTTTGAAGGACGCCGGCATTGAGATCTCCGAGATGTCCTCCGGCTGCATCTGCTGCTCCCTGGTGGGGGATTTCGGCAAGGCCCTTCATGAGGTGGAGGAGCGCTTCCACCCCGACCGCATCCTCATCGAGCCCTCCGGGGTGGGCAAGCTGTCCGACGTGGTGGCGGCGGTGGAGAAGGCCGCCGGGGAGGACCCCGCGCTGCGGCTCAACTCCTTTGTCACCGTGGCGGACGCCTCCAAGGTGAAGGTGTATATGAAGAACTTCGGCGAGTTCTACAACAACCAGGTGGAGCACGCGGGAACCATCCTGCTCTCCCGTACCCAGAACATGACCCAGGACAAGCTGGAGGGGGCGGTGGCGCTGCTGCGGGAAAAGAACCCCACGGCGGTCATCCTTACCACCCCCTGGGACCAGCTGGACGGCAAGACCATTTTGTCCGCCATCGAAAAGACCTCCCTGGAGGAGGAGCTGCTGGAGCGCATCCGGGCCGACCACGCAGCGGAGGAGGCCGCCCATGCCCATCACCATCATGACCATGGGCACGGCCGCGAGGAGCACGAACACCATCATGAGCACGGGGAGCATGAGCACTGCCGCGACCACGGGGAGGGCGAATGCTGCCGCGATGAGCATGGCCATGACCACGGCGAACACTGCCATCATGACCATGAGGAACACGGGCACCATCACCATGACCACGACGGGCACGAACATGGCCACGACCACGGGGAGGGGTGCTCCTGCGGCTGCCATGACCACGACCACCACGGCCACCACCACGCCGACGAGGTGTTTGCCAGCTGGGGCCGTGAGACCGTCAAGCCCTTTGCCAGGGAGGAGCTGGAGCACATTCTGGCCCAGCTGGACCTGGGCGAGTGCGGGGCCATCCTCCGGGCCAAGGGCATCGTCCCGGCGGGGGACGGGAGCTGGCTCCACTTCGACTACGTGCCCGAGGAGCACGAGGTCCGCACCGGCCCGGCGGACTACACCGGGCGGCTGTGCGTCATCGGCGCGGAGCTGAAAGAGGACAGGCTGGCCGCCCTGTTCGGGCTGTAAAGGGGCGTACCATCCATGGATATCCCGGTATACCTGTTCGCCGGCTTTCTGGACGGCGGCAAGACCACCTTCATCAACGGCATTCTGCGCGACGGCTTTGCCATTCAGGACCGAACCCTGCTGCTGTGCTGTGAGGAGGGGGAGGCAGAGTACGACCCCAGGGTGCTGAAGAACGTCACGGTGGTCAACGTGGAGGAGGAGGGGGAGCTGACCCCCGCCTACCTCAAGCAGCTGGAGAAAAAGCACCGCCCCAAACAGGTCTTGATTGAGTTCAACGGCATGTGGTCCCTGGCGCGGCTGTACCAGGAGGCGCTGCCGGACAACTGGGTGCTCTACCAGATCATGACCATGGTGGAGGCGGGCACCTTCGACACCTACGCCAAAAACCTGGGCCAGATCATGATGGAAAAGCTCACCAACGCGGACATGATCGTGTTCAACCGCTGCGACGAGGCCCTGCGGGCCTCCCTGCGCCAGCGCAACCTGAAAATGGTCAACCGCCGGGCCAGCATCTATCTGGAAAACCTGGACGGCACCAGCGAGGACTACGCCGACGACACGGTATGCCCCTTCGACCTGGAGCAGGACGTCATTGAGATACCCGACGAGGACTTCGGTATCTGGTATGTGGACGTGATGGAGCACCCGGAGCGGTACGACGGCAAGACGGTCCATGCCAGGACTGTGGTGTGCCATCTGCCCCAGTACCCGGAGGACACAATTTTGGGGCGGTTTGCCATGACCTGCTGTGAGAACGACATCACCTTTCTGGGGCTGGTGGCCAAGGGGGACGGCTTCGGCGCGTTTGAGAATCGCGCCTGGGCGGATGTGACCGGCGTGGTGCGCATAGAGGCCCACAGGGCCTATGAGGGGGAGGACGGGCCGGTGCTGTATGCCGGCGCCGTCGGCCCCGCGGAAAAGCCAAAGCAGGAGGTGCTCACCTTCTAGGCGGAAAAGACTTAAAACGTTGAAAAATACGCAGCTCGCCGGGTTTTCCGGCGGGTTGCGGCATGTCTGTGAGAAATGAGATTGCGGCAGGGATTTTTTTCCTGCCGAGGAAAGCTCATACTGACTGTTGCAATCGAAGGAATTTTTCGATATAATAGCCTCAGTATGAGTTTCGCCTCCCGCCGGGGGTATGGCTGCGTGCCCTGCGGCAAAATCAATGAAGGAGGACCTGTGCCATGGGTAAAAGCATCAAAAGGTCGGTCAGCATCCGCATCATCTGCGCCATCGTGGCGGTAACCCTGTTCAGCGTGGTAACCACGGTGAATATTCTGAGCATTGAGGGCACCCAGGACAAGAGCATTCAGGCAAACTCCATGCTGGACAGCATCCAGCGGGCGGAGGTGGCCCACTACAAGTGGTCGGCCAACCTGAGCAATGCGCTGTACGCCGGAACGGAGTTCACCGGCAGCCTGGACCACACCGGCTGTGTGCTGGGCAAATGGCTGTACAGCGAGATGAGCCTGCATGACGACACCATCGACGCCCTGCGCAAACAGATCGAGCCGCTGCACAAGGAGCTCCACGCGTCCGCGGGCACCGTGCTGGAGATGTACGACAACAGTCTCAGCCGGGCGCAGCAGTATTATCAGGAGACAATTCAGACCAACCTGACCACGCTGGTCGGCTTGCTGGATCAGGTGGTGACCCGGGGCCAGGAGCTGAGCACCGAGTACAACCAGAGCATGAGCGCCACGGTGAAGCAGATGCACCTGATTACCACTATTTGCCTGGTTGTCAACCTGATCTGCATGATCAGCTTGGTGCAGTACGTGCTCAGCTGCGTTATCAAGCCGATGCTGCGCATCACGGACAAGGTCCGGCCCCTCCAGGACGGGAACCTGACGCTGGAGGTGGGCTACAGCTCCAAAAACGAGCTTGGCCAGCTGGCTCAGACCCTGGAGCAGTCCCTGGGCCGCATTCACGAATATGTGAACGACATTGATCGGATTATGGGCGAGCTGGCCCAGGGCAATTTCGATGTGGCCACCTCCACCCGGTACATCGGCGACTTCCAGTCCATTGAGACGGCGCTGAACCATTTCACCGCGTCGGTGTCCGACGCAATGGGCAATGTGATTCAGGCGGAGCAGCGGGTGAGCAGCCACGCCGAGCAGCTGTCCAGCGGGGCCCAGGCGCTGGCCCAGGGGGCCACGGAGCAGGCCAGCGCGGTGCAGGAGCTGTACGCCACGGTGGACGATTTGTCCAAGAGCGCCGACCGCAACGCCCAAACCGCCGCCGGCGCGCAGGAGAGCGCCCGGCTCACCAGTGAGCAGGTGAACGTGAGCAGCGGCCAGATGGAGCAGATGGTGTCCGCCATGGCGGATATCGCCGACGCCTCCGAGCAGATCGGCAAGATCATCGCCACCATTGAGAATATCGCGTTCCAGACCAATATCCTGGCCCTGAACGCTGCGGTGGAGGCCGCCCGGGCGGGCAGCGCGGGCAAGGGATTCGCCGTGGTGGCCGACGAGGTGCGCAACCTGGCCTCCAGGTCCGATGAGGCGGCCAAGGCCACCAAGGATCTCATTGAGAACTCCATTCAGGCCACCCAGCGGGGCAGCCAGATCGTGGGCGAGGTGTCCGATTCCCTGAAGAAGACTCAGGAGCTGGTGGTGCAGTCCAACGACGCCATCGCCACCATCGCCCAGGCTATCAAGGAGGAGGCCGGGTCCCTGGCCCAGGTGTCCGAGGGCATCGGCCAGATTTCCTCGGTGGTGCAGACCAATTCCGCCAGCAGCGAGGAGTCCGCCGCCGTCAGCTCCGAGCTGTTCGAGCAGGTCCACGTGCTGGAGGACGAGACCAAGCGCTTCAAGCTGAAGGGAGTCCGCCAGATGGTGAGCGGACCGCGGTAAGAAAAGAAAAAAAAGAGCGGACCGGCTGCTGCCGGCCCGCTCTTTTCCTGTGTTATGGCCTGGAAATGTACTGTTCCGCGATGGCGTTGAGCTCGTCCCAGTGCGCCTCCATGTCCGCCACCAGCTTGCACTGGGTGCGGGCCCGGTCCAGGTTCTGGCCCGGGCGGGTGGTGTGGAAGTAGACGTCCCCCTCCAGGTAGTCGGTGAGGAAGCGGATGCCGCACTCCAGGGTCATCAGCTTGGCCCCCCAGGGCAGGTAGCGGATCTCCGCCTCGGTGAGGGCTTCCCCCGCCTCTCCCAGGAAGGCGGCCGTGTAGGTCTCAAACAGGCCCAGGTCCAGGTTTACCTTGGAAAGGTCCGGCTCGTCCTCGGCGCTGTGGTTGGCGCCGAAGCGGATGGAGTCGCCGAAGTCGTTGATGGACAGGCCGGGCATCACCGTGTCCAGGTCGATGACGCACAGGGCCTCCCCCGTCTTTTCGTCCATGAGGACATTGTTCAGCTTGGTGTCGTTGTGGGTCACCCGCAGGGGGAGAATCCCCTCCCGCAGGGCGCTGAGGGCGGTGGAGCAGTCCTTTTCCCGCGCCAGCATGAACGCGATGTCCTCCCGGCACTCCTTGGCCCGGCCCAGGGGATCGGCGGCCACGGCGTTTTTCAGGTTTTGCAGGCGGTTTTCCGTGTCGTGAAAGCGGGGGATGGTCTCATGAAGGGTGTGGGCGGGGTAGTCCCGCAGCAGCCGCTGAAAGCGGCCGAAGGCCCGCCCGGAGGCGGCAAACAGCTCCGGCGTCTCCGCCGACTGGTAGCACACGGTACCCTCCACAAAGGGGAAGGCCCGCCACACGCCGCCCGCGCTGTCGGTGACGCTGGCGGCGCCGTCCCGGGCGCGCAGGACGGACAGGGTCTCCCGGGCGGGGTCGCCGCCCAGCCGCCTGATCTCCCGGCTCAGGTGTTCGGTGACGCTGACGATGTTCTCCATCAGCTTGTCCGGCTCCTTGAAAGCCACGGGGCTGATTCGCTGGAGGATGGAGCGCACGACGCTCCCGTCCGTCCGGCGGGCGTCCACCCGGAAGGTGTCGTTGATGTGGCCCTCGCCGAAGCGGACCGCAGTTTCAACCTCCCCGCCGAAGTCATAGGCCGCCAGCGCTTCCTGTAAGGTTTGCTCTGCCTGTACCATGCTCATATCGTCTCCTCCTGGCGGATGGCCCGCCGTTCTGTATGTGATTAGCCTTTATAGCCGTTGGGGTTGCGGGACTGCCATTTGTAGGAGGAGGCGCACATCTCCTCAATGCCCAGCTGCGCCTCCCAGCCCAGCTCGTCCCTGGCCTTGGCCGGATCGGCGTAGCACACGGCGATGTCGCCGGGGCGGCGGGGCTCAATGACGTAGGGCAGGGTCTTGCCGCAGGCCTTCTCATAGGCGTGGAGCACGTCCAGCACGCTGTAGCCCTTGCCGGTGCCCAGGTTGCACACAAACAGCCCGCACTTGGTGTCCAGCTTCTTCAGCGCCGCCACATGGCCCTTCGCCAGGTCCACCACATGGATATAGTCCCGCACGCCGGTGCCGTCGGGGGTGGGGTAGTCGTCGCCGAACACGTGGAGCTTCTCCAGCTGGCCCACGGACACCTTGGCGATATAGGGCACCAGGTTGTTGGGGATGCCGTTGGGGTCCTCCCCCAGCAGGCCGGACTCGTGGGCGCCGATGGGGTTGAAGTAGCGCAGCAGCGCCACGTTCAGCTCGGGATCGGCGGCGCAGATGTCGGACAGGATGCGCTCCTGGAACAGCTTGGAGGTGCCGTAGGGGTTGGTGGTGCCGCCGGTGGGGAAATCCTCCCGGATGGGGACGGTGGCGGGGTCGCCGTACACCGTGGCGGAGGAGGAGAATACAAAGTTCCTCACCCCGTGGCGGCGCATGGCCTGGAGGAGATACAGGGTGCTGATGAGGTTGTTGGAGTAATACTCCAGGGGCTTTGCCACGCTCTCGCCCACGGCCTTGAGCCCGGCGAAATGGATCACCGCGTCGATGCCGGGGTGCTGGGCGAACAGGGCCTCCACCTCGTCCTCATGGCACAGCTCCGTCTTGACAAAGGGGACCTTTTTGCCGGTGATCTTCTCCACCCGGACCAGGGCCTCCTCACAGGAGTTGTAAAGGTTGTCCGCCACCACGATGTCATAGCCCGCGTTGAGAAGCTCCACGCAGGTGTGGCTGCCGATGTACCCGGCGCCGCCGCAAACCAGAATAGACATGATCACGCGCTCCTTCATGATTTTAGTATTTGCCCGCCGGAACAGCCCGCCGCCTGAAAGGGCCCTGATCCGGAGATTGCTGATATTATACCCGAACCGGGGGCGGTTGGGAATGGAATTTCTTGCGTTACATTTGCATATTATTGCCGCGATGCGCTCAGCCGCTCCCGGACCGGCGCTGCCTGCGGTACTCCATGGGGCTCATGCCCTCCTGCCGGCGGAAGCACTGGGAGAAGTAGCTCAGGGAGGAAAAGCCAAGGATCTGGGCGATCTGGGACAGGGAATGGTCGGTCTCGGACAGAAGAAAGCGGCTCTCCTGGATGCGCCGGGAGATGAGGTAGCTGATGGGCGAGGTGTTGAATTCCTTGCGGAAGGCGTGGGATAGGTAATATTTATTGATGTGCACCAGCCCGGCCAGCTGATCCAGGGTGAGGTTTTCCTTAAAATGGTTGTCGATATAGCGGCGCACCAGGCCGCACTCCCGGCTGGACCTGGGTCCGGCGGGTACGGCGTCGGAC
Source organism: uncultured Oscillospiraceae bacterium (assembly GCA_910584835.1). GTDB lineage: Bacteria > Bacillota > Clostridia > Oscillospirales > Oscillospiraceae > Enterenecus. The sequence continues at coordinate 17,559 of CAJUEG010000030.1, forward strand.
AGGGTGAAATCGTCCCGGCGGCCCAGGCGCAGCAGAATGATCTCCAGCAGATGCTGGCAGATTTCGTCGCACCCGGCCCTGGGCTCCCGGGTCTCCTGGACCAGGGTGCGCAGGCAGCCGGATATGGCCTCCTCCGCAAACAGGTGGACGAGGACGCAGCCGCTGGCGTCGGCGCTGGTCTCCAGCCCCTCCACCCCCAGCACCACATATTCCATGGGGCTGCCGTCCTGGCTGGTTTCGGTGTGGGGGATGCCCGCGTTGACCACCACCAGGTCGTTGACGGCCACGGGAAAGCGGTCCTGCCGGATCTGGAAGTCGCCGTGGCCGCCGGTGATGAAAAACAGCTCTCCGCAGGTGTGGGAGTGGAGCTGGGAGGTCCACTCCCGGCTGTAACGGGTGTAGGTCACATAGCGCAGCCGGGGCCGGCTGCGCTGCGCGCCCCAGTCCGGGGCGCGATCCGACTCTGCCAGGATGTACTGATGGGTACTCACGGCGCTCCCCTCCCGTCCGGCACAAGATTGCACAAATACGGACTGCGGTTATCAAAACTTATTATAGCTTCTTTTTTGGTTTTGTGCAACTCTCCACAATAAATTTTGGGTAGGATGGAGGGAAATGGATAACGACCGCTTTAAAGAGGAAAAGGAAAGGATTAAAACCATCATATTTGCCAAAAACAGGGTGGGAAGGCATTTCGGCTTTCAACAAAATGCAAAAAGAACAAGAAAACTAAAAACTGGAGCAACAATCGGATTGTTATATGGCGGCGGAGCGTTTACTTTATAAAGTGTAAGGAGCGGGGAGGTTTCCCCGCCGCATCCGAATACATATTTGGAAATGGAGGAACTGAAATGAAAAAGATTCTGAGCGTTCTCCTGGCTGCCGTCATGGTGCTGGGCCTGCTGGCCGGCTGCGCCGACAAGCCGGCCGAGTCCAAGGCCCCTGAGAGCAATCCCCCCGCCTCCCAGCCCGCGGACGGCAACAAGGAGCCCGCCGGCAAGCAGTATGACGGCGTGGAGCTGACCATGTGGTCCATGTGGTCCTCCGGCGAGCCCCAGGCCAACGTGATCGAGGCCGCCAAGGCCGCCTTCGAGGAGCAGACCGGCGCCAAGATCAACATCGAGTTCAAGGGCCGCGACGTGAACAAGGTGCTGGCCGCCTCCCTGGAGGCCCAGGACAACATCGATATCATCGAGGACGACTACAAGCGCATCGGCACCGTCTACAACAAGTTCACCTACGACCTGACCGACATGGCCAAGGCCGCCAACTATGACAGCTTCAGCTACAAGTGCTTCAACGACCAGTCCATCGCCTGGGCCGGCTATCTGAACGCCATCACCGAGCAGCCCAACATCGGCGGCATCTTCTATGACAAGGACGCCTTTGCCAAGGCCGGCGTCACCGCCGAGCCCAAGACCTGGACCGAGTTCCTGGACGTGTGCCAGAAGCTGAAGGACGCGGGTGTCGGCCCCCTGGCCCAGGACTCCGCCTACTGCGATTTCGCCTTCTATCACACCCTGGTCCGCTACTTGGGCGAGGCCAAGATTGAGGAGCTGACCATGAACGGCGGCTGGAGCGGCACCGCCGCCGAGCAGGCCGCCCAGGATATCATCGACCTGCGCAACGCCGGCTATCTGGCCGATGGCGCGCCCGACGAGTTCCCCTCCAGCCAGAACAAGATCGGCTTCGGTCAGGCCGCCATGGTCATCTGCGCCGACTATGTGACCGCCGAGGTGAACGGCAATACCGGCACTCAGGTCAATTGGGGCCTGTTCAACTACCCCGCTGTGGACGGCGGCGCGGATAACGGCGCGGCCTACATGGGCGCCAACTCCCTGGCCATCACCAGCTACAGCAAGAACCCCCAGGCCGCCTTTGACTTCATCCTGTTCCTGACCACCGGCGAGTGGGGCCAGAAGCTGGCCGACGAGGCCCACCAGATCCCCGCCGACAGCCGCAACACCGCCCCCGCCGACCTGAACGGCACCATTGAGACCCTCCAGGCCGCCGTGTCCCCCATGACCTGGTGCGCCAGCCTGTCCGTCAACGCGGATCTGAAGGACACCATCAAGTCCATGTGTGTGGAGCTGTTTGAGGGCAAGTACGCCGACGGCGCCGCGTTCTGCGCCGCTCTGGACGGCCTGTACAAGTAAATCCCTTTTAAACCGTCGCGCTGGCAGGCGGCGCCCCAACGGCGCCGCCTGCTTCTTTATATCCAGCTATCACAATCAGGAAAGGAGAGAGCGAGTCCATGAAAAAAAACAAGGCGATGATCTTCTGGTTCTGCCTGCCCGCCCTGCTGTCGCTGCTGATTATGTTCGTCTATCCGGTGTGCCGCACGGTGCTCATGAGCTTTTTCCAGGTGGAGAGCGTTACCGCTACCACGGCGGACTGGAGCTTCTACGGATTGGGGAACTACTTCAAGATTTTCAGAAGCGCCAGCTTCATGATCTCCATGCGCAACATGATGCTGATCTGGATTGTGGGCGGTGTGTTCACCCTGCTGCTGGCCATGCTGATGGCGGTGATCGTCACCAGCGGCATCCGGGGCAAGAAGTTCTTCCGGGCCGCCATCTACATGCCCAACATCATCAGCGCCGTGGCCCTGGCCACCATGTGGATTCAGTACATTTTCAACTATGACTACGGTATGCTCAACGAGATCGTCCAGTTCTTTGGCGGCGAGAAGGTCAAGTGGCTGGGCACCGACCTGAAGTTCTGGGCCATGACCGGCTCCTTTATCTTCGGCAGCGTGGGCTACTACATGCTGATTTACATCAGCGGCATCGAGGGAATCCCCCAGGACCTCTACGAGGCCGCCACCATCGACGGCGCGGGCAAGGGCCGCCAGTTCTTCGACATCACCCTGCCCCTGCTCAAGGGCGTCATCAAGACCTCCATCACCTTCTGGAGCATCAACACCACCACCTTCTTCCTGTGGTCCAAGATGTTCTCCCCCATCGACACCGAATCGTCCACCATCGTGCCGGTCATTTATCTATATGACATGGTGTTCGGCGGAAAGGGCATCACCACCCGGGACGCCGGCGCGGGCGCAGCCGTGGGCGTGGTGCTGACGCTGATTATCATAGCGGTCTACCTGGTCACCGAGCGGCTCTTCAAGGGCAGCGACCTGGAATATTGAGAGAGGGGGGCGCAACATGAAAAAGATCAATTGGAAAAAAGAGCTGCGGCTTCTGCCCGGCTACCTGGTAGTGGGTGTGTGGGTGCTGTTCACCGCGGTGATGCTGTTCTGGATTCTGGGCGCCAGCCTGTCCACCTCCCCGGAGATCTTCAAGGGTGAGATTTTTAAGTTTGCCAGCGGTTTTCACTGGGAAAACTATGCCACCGCCTGGAACGTCCAGAACGTGTCCGTGTTCTTTGCCAACTCCCTGCTGTACTCCGTCATCTCCTGCGCGGGGGTGCTGGCCATCGCCGCCCCCGCGGCCTATGTGCTCTCCCGCTGGCAGTTCACCGGCGGCAATGCACTGCGCATCGGCCTGGTGGTGGCCATGAGCGTGCCCGTCATCATGGTCATCATGCCTATCTACTCCCTGTCCGTGCAGTGGGGGATCAAGGGCCGGGTGCTGCTGATCATCCTGTACATCCTGCTCCGGGTGCCCTACACCACCATCTATCTGCTGGACTTCTTCTCCACCCTGTCCCGCACCTATGAGGAGGCGGCCTATTTGGACGGGTGCAGCGCCCCCAAGACCTTCCTGAAGATTATGCTGCCCCTGGTGCAGCCCGCCATCGTGACGGTGACGATCTTCAACTTCATGTCCGTGTGGAACGAGTTCTTCATGGCCCTGATCTTCACTTCCAGCGAGAGCATGGCTCCCGTGGGCGTGGGCCTGCTGAACATCATCAACGCCATGAAGTACACCGGCCAGTGGGGCGGCATGTTCGCGGCGGTCATCATCGTGTTCCTGCCCACCTTCCTGCTTTACATCTTCATGTCTGAAAAGATCATTGCCGGCGTGACGGGCGGCGGCGTCAAGGGATAAACCCAGTCTGGAGGATTCAATGAGCGAAGAACAACAAAAATTTGGCCGGGTCACCATCCCCACCGACGTGGATGTGGTGCCCGAGACCCTGGAGCTTCTCAAGCGCTGGGGGGCGGACGCCATCCGGGACTGCGACGGCACCGACTACCCGGAGGCCCTGAAGGGGGTGGACGCCAAGGTCTACTCCACCTACTACACCACCCGGAAGGACAACGCTTGGGCGAAGGCCAACCCCGACGAGGTGCAGCAGTGCTATATCACCACCGGCTTTCACACCGCCGTAGGCGGGCCGCTGTCCATTCCGCTGATGCAGGGGATTTCCCGTGAGCTTTTGCAGGCGAACACCCGGGATGACATCAAGCGCTGGTGGGAGGTGATGGACCGCACCACGGGAGAGCCCCTCTCGCCGGAGGAATGGCGGTATGACGGGGAGACGGGGTGCGTGGTGATTGACGCCCCCGAGGAGTTCCACGACTACACGGTGAGCTTCCTGGCCTACCTGATCTGGGACCCGGTGCATATGTACAACGCCGTCACCAACGGCTGGACCGACTTCGAGCACCAGATCACCTTCGACGTGCGCCAGCCCAAGACCCACAAGTTCACCATGGAGCGGCTGCGCAGATTCATCGCGGACCACCCCTATGTGGACGTGATCCGCTACACCACCTTCTTCCACCAGTTCACCCTGATTTTCGACGAGCTGAAACGGGAAAAATACGTGGACTGGTACGGCTATTCCGCCTCCGTCTCCCCCTACATCCTGGAGCGGTTTGAAAAGGAGGCCGGTTACAAATTCCGCCCCGAGTTTATTATCGACCAGGGGTATTACAACAACCAGTACCGCACACCGTCCAGGGAGTACAAGGACTTTATGGCCTTCCAGCGCCGGGAGGTGGCAGCCCTGGCAAAGGAGATGGTGGACATCACCCACGAGCTGGGCAAGGAGGCCATGATGTTCCTGGGCGACCACTTCATCGGCACCGAGCCCTATCTGGACGAGTTCAAGACCATCGGGCTGGACGCCGTGGTGGGCAGCGTGGGCAACGGCTCCACCCTGCGGCTCATCTCCGACATCCCCGGCGTGAAGTACACCGAGGGCCGCTTTCTGCCCTACTTCTTCCCGGACACCTTCCATGAGGGAGGTGACCCGGTGCGGGAGGCCAAGGAGAACTGGGTTACCGCCCGCCGGGCCATATTGCGCCGCCCCATCGACCGCATCGGCTACGGCGGCTACCTGAAGCTGGCCTGCCGGTTCCCGGAGTTCCTGGACTACGTGGAGTCGGTGTGCAACGAGTTCCGGGAGCTGTACGCCAACATCAAGGGGACCACGCCCTATTGCGTCAAGACGGTGGGGGTGCTCAACGCCTGGGGCCGGGCCCGGTCCTGGGGCTGCCACATGGTGCACCACGCGCTGTACCAGAAGCAGAACTACGCCTATGCAGGGGTGATTGAGGCGCTGTCCGGCGCGCCCTTCGACGTAAAATTCCTCAGCTTTGACGACGTGAAGGCCGACCCCCATGTGCTGGACGGGGTGGATGTGCTCATCAACGTGGGCGGCGGCGACACCGCCCACACCGGCGGCGCCGTCTGGGAGGACCCGGACGTGTCCGCCGCGGTAAAGCGGTTTGTCCACAGCGGCGGCGGCCTCATCGGCGTGGGCGAGCCCTCCGGCCACCAGTATCAGGGGCGGTATTTTCAGCTGGCGAGCGTGCTGGGGGTGGAGCGGGAGACCGGCCTCACCCTGGGCTACGACAAGTATAACTGGGAGGAGCATCCGGACCACTTTATCCTGGCGGACTGCGCCGGCCAGATCGACTTCGGCCACGGCGCCCGGGACGTGTACGCCCTGGAGGGTGCCCAGGTGCTCTTACAGCGGGACAAAGAGGTCCATCTGGCGGCCAACGAGTACGGCGCGGGCCGGGGCGTCTACATCTCCGGGCTGCCCTACAGCTTTGAGAACAGCCGCCTGCTCTACCGGGCCATCCTGTGGGCCGCCCACGGGGAGGGGGAGCTGCACCGCTGGTTCTCCTCCAATGTAAACGTGGAGGTCCACGCCTTCGTGGCAAACGGCAAGTTCTGCGTGGTCAACAACACCTACGAGCCCCAGTCCACCACCGTTTGGACGGACGGGGAGGAGGGCTTCCGGCTGGACCTGGAGGCCAATGAGATCAAGTGGTTTGACACCGGGAGGGAGCCCTAAAGGAGGCCGCCTATGAGAACGCCGGAATACTACGAGGCGGACGTGCTGGCCTTTTTTGAGGGGAAGCCGGACGAGCTGGCGGTGTACCGGGCGCTGTTCCGGCAGCTGGACGCGGCTTTCCCGGAGGGGTGGGTCAAGGTTCAAAAGACCCAGATCAGCTTTTATGACCGGCATCTTTTCGCCGCCGCCTCCCTGCCGGTGCGGCGGAGGAGGGGCTGGCCGGAGCGGTGCCTGCTGGTCACCTTCGGGCTGTCCCGCCGGGTGGAATCCCCGCGGATCGCGGCGGCGTCGGAGCCCTACCCCAACCGCTGGACCCACCATGTGACGGCAGCGGGGGCGGGGGAGATCGACGGGGAGCTGATGGGCTGGCTCCGGGAAGCCCGCGACTTCGCGGTGGTCAAATGAGGGGCCGCGCTCTAAAGCGTGAATAAAGGCCGCCCGCTTATCAAAGGATAAGCGGGCGGCTTCTTTATGCCTGATTTGGTTCGGATGGCGGGGGCTCCCGCCCAGGGAGGCGGCCGCCCCGAATTTTTTCCAGGGTCCCCTCCAGGGTCTCCACCTCCTGGAGCTCCATCAGCTCGCCGATGAGGCGGTTGGACAGCAGGAAGCCCTCCGGGGTAAAATGCCATCGGCGGCCTGTCTGGACGGCCCAGCCCTTCTGCTCATACTCCGACAGCTTGGAGGCCAGGGGATCGAAGTTCATGTAGTACTCCCGGCGGTACTCCCACTCCTCCACGCCGTGGGTGGTGCGCAGGCGGAGCATGAGGTATTCGCTGCCCCGCTCCCGGCGGGGGATCTCGTCCATTTCATCCAGCAGCTTGCCGTCCCCCAGCACCCCACGGATATAGCCCTCCAGGTCCCGCACAAAGGAGTACCGGCAGCCGCCGAAGTCGGAGTGGGCCGCCGCGCCCAGCCCCACATAGGGCCGTCCCATCCAATATTTCAGGTTGTGCCGGGACTGGTAGCCGGTGCGGGAGAAGTTGGACACCTCATATTGCTCCAGGCCGGCCTGGGCCAGGCGGGCCACCGTCCAGAGGTAGCGCTCGGCCTGCTCGTCGTCGCTGGGGAGGGCTTCGCCCTCCGCCACCCGGCGGGCCAGGGGGGTGCCCTCCTCCACGGTCAGCCCGTAGCAGGACAGGTGCTCCGGCTCCAGGGCCAGTGCGGCCTCCACCGAGGCGCGCCAGCTCTCTTCGGTCTGGCCAGGAAGTCCGTAGATGAGGTCCAGGTTCAAATTTTTGATTTTGGCGTTTCTGGCGGCCTTGACGGCCTGCTCCACCTGCTTGAAGGTGTGGGGGCGGTGGACGCAGGCCAGCTCCTTGTCGCAGGCGGACTGCATTCCCATGGACAGCCGGTTGACCCCCGCCCGGCGCAGGCGGCGGAGCATCTTCTCGTCCACACTGTCCGGGTTGGCCTCCAGAGTGAACTCCACGTCCTTGGACAGGCTGAACCGTTTTTTCAGCGCGGATATCAGCTCCAGCAGGCGTTTTTCCCCATACCAGGTAGGGGTGCCCCCGCCGATGTAGACGCTGTTTACCACCTGCTTTTTGGTGCGGGGGGCGGTTTCCAGGATCTGCTGGAGCAGCGCGCGCTGGTAGTCGTCCATCCGGTCGTCCTGGCCCGCCAGGGAATAGAAATCGCAGTAGTCGCACTTGCTTCGGCAGAACGGGATGTGCAGATACAGGCCCAACGAGTTTTCCATGGTTGTCCCCCTTAAAGCCGGTGCGGCAGCAGTCGGCTCAATATAAATGATATTATACTCCGCTTTCCCCGAATATTCAATCCCCCATGTTTCGACAGCAGCCCAAGGGGATTTTCGAATATAATATTAATAATTATATTTCACAATTTTCGACTTGACGTAATAGAAGGCTTGTATTATACTATAGGATAAGAAAGGCGGTGTTCCCATGGAACAGGTATTATATCGAGACCCCTTTGACAGCATTCCCCGCCGCCGGGTCCGCCCGGTGGAGAAGGGGAGGGACCCCTATGACGGGCTGCGGCCCTGGTCGGCCATCACCCACGGGGTGGGGGCGGTGCTGGGTGTGGCGGCCACAGCGGTGCTGGTGACGGCGGCGGCCTGGGCCGGGGATGTGTGGAAGATCGTATCCTTCGCCATCTACGGGCTGTCCATGACGGCGCTGTACACCGCGTCCACGCTGTATCACTGCGTCAACACCACGGTAAAGGGCCGGGTGGCCCTGCGCAAGCTGGATCACGCCTCCATCTATTTCCTCATCGCCGGGTCGTATACCCCGGTGTGCCTGATTGCCCTGCGGGGAGCGTGGGGGTGGACGCTGTTCGGGGTTATTTGGGCGCTGGCCATCGCGGGGCTGGTGATGAGCCTCACCTGGATCAACTGCCCCCGGGCGGTGACGTCCACCGTCTATATCGCCATGGGCTGGGTGGCGGTGTTCGCCCTATACCCCCTGTGGCAGGCCATCGGCCCCCGGGGGATTGCCTGGCTGCTGGCGGGGGGCATACTGTACACCGTGGGCGGCGTGCTGTACGCCCTGAAGTGGCCGGGGCGGGACAATCCCCGGTTCGGCTGCCACGAGGTGTTCCATGTGTTCATTGTGCTGGGCTCCATCGCCCATTTTGTGATGATGTATGGGGTGCTGCTGCCGCTGTAACCTGTTTTTCCTTGAAAGAAAAAGCGGGCAAAGAGAACTTCAGCCCGTCAGCAATGCGGCCTGAACCTGCAAAGCCTCTGCCCGGCAACGAAACAGGAGAAAACATGGTCCCGTCCGAGCCAAAGGGCTCGGGCGGGGCTATGTTCTGCCAACTCCACCGACGGTTTGGTGCAAAACCCGCAGAAATATGCTATCATCTCCCTGTGGAAAGGGGGCGGCCATCGTGGATAATATAAAGACCGGGGCCTTTATCAAGGCCCTGCGGACAGAGCTGGGGCTGACCCAGCGGGAGCTGGCGGAGCGGCTGCACATCACCGACCGGGCGGTGAGCAAGTGGGAGCGGGGGCTGAGCGCCCCGGGGATCGACCTGCTGGAGCCGCTGGCGGAGATTCTGAGGGTGTCCATGGTGGAGCTGATCCGGGGAGAGCGCCTTCCGAAGGAGGAGTTCACCCCCGCCATGGCGGAACAGGCCCGGGAGCTTCTGGTCTACTCCCGATCGGAGGTGCGGCGGACCTCGTCCAGGAGCCGGGGAATGGCGCTTCTCATCGCCGCGGCCTGCCTGCTGGCGGTTTCGCTGGCAGCGGGCGCGTTCTGCTGGAAGACGGGGATTCTGTTTGTGCTGGACCGATGCCCGTCCCCGGACGGGGCCTATCAAGCCACCGTCTACAGCAAAGAACTGGCAAGCCCTCCTTGGGGGTTCTCCTGGCGGGATGCGGTGTCAGTGATCGACCGGGCGGCGGACGGCCTCGAATGGCGCGCCATCTATGGGAACTGCACCTATCAGGGGCTGTGGTGGTCGCCGGACAGCGGGAAATATGTGCTGGCGCTGGATTATGACGGCGTGACCCGGCTGTGCCTGGCAAGGCTGAAGCGGGGCAGTATGGGCGAGCTGAACGCCTACCTGGACATGGCGGTGGGGAACAGCGGGCTGACGCGGCACGGAATCCCTGGGGAGGACGGCGGCTGGGGGATGCTGGACGTGGAATACCAGTTCATCCAATGGTCGCCGGACGGGGATACCATGCTGATCCGTTACGCCTTTACCGGGGAGCAGGATGGGAAGGAGCACACGGGATTTTTCTGGTTCGACTGCGAAAAAATAAGCCTGTCCGGCCTGTTTGAGCTGGAGGCTGAGCGGGAGCCGGGGTTTGTGCTCACGCCGGAACCCTCCGGGGGTTAGGAACGGACAAAATAAGTCCCGTCCGGGCGGCTGCCTGGACGGGACTTATCCGTTATATCAGCCGCTCCATCACCCACACGGGGTTGGAGTGCTCTCCTATGGTCTTGCTCCGGCGCAGGTCGCCGAAGCCCAGGGACCGCCAGAAGGCGTGGCCCGCGGGGTTGTTGAGCAGGCAGGCCAGCCGGGCGCTGTCCATCCCCGCGTCCCCCGCCGCCTGGAGCACCGCGTCCATGATCTCCCGGCCCGCGCCCTGCCGCCGCAGGGCAGGGGAGAGGAAGAAGAAGCCCACGTACAGGGTGCGCTCCCGAGGGTAGCCCTCCACCAGGTCCAGCACCGCCTGGGGCGCGCCGTCCCGCCACAGGGCCAGATAGTGCTTCTGCTCCGGCGCACACCGGGGCGGGAGCAGGGCCATGTCGTCCCGCACGGATTGTGAACTTGGCTGGCGGCCCTCCAAATCAAAATAGGCCGGGTCGCTTTGCAGCAGGGCCAGGACGGCGTCTGCATCCGATTCGGACACCGGGCGGAGTTCCCACTCCGGCAGGCGCCGGGCCAGGCCGCTGAGGAGGGGTACGTCGGGGAGGGGCCCCATGGTGCCGACGCAGCGGTTGATGGGGGTGCCCAGGGCGTGGAATTTTTCCTCATAGTCGGTCATGACCCCCTGGACGCCGTGCTCGTGGAGGTCCCGGGTGACCTCGGACAGGGTAAAGCCCGCCTTGGGGAACTGGAACAGCGACCAGTCGAACAGGGCGCGGTTGTCGGTTTTGAAGTGGATTTGCCCGCCCTCCCGGAGCACCCGGCGGTAGCCCCGCAGAAAGCCCTCATGGGTGAGGCGGCGGCGGGAGTGCTTCACCGACGGCCAGGGGTCGCAGAAGTTGATGTAGATGAGGTCCACCTCGCCGGGGGCAAAATACTGGTCCAGGGCGGCGGCGTCCCCGTCGATGAAGAACACGTTGGTGAGGCCCAGCGCCCGGCAGCGCTCCATGGCAATGACCATGGCGTCAGGCACCCGCTCCACCGCCACGTACAGGTCCTCGGGGTGGGCGGCGGCGGTCTCGGCGGTGAAGCGGCCCTTGCCGCAGCCCAGCTCCAGACGCAGACGGGCGGCGTCCGGCTTGCGCGCGCGCCAGCGCCCCTTCTCCGCCGCGGGATCGGACACCAGCAGGGTGCCGCAGGCCTCCATCCGGGAGGACAGGTTTTTCTTTTTCCGCATCCGCATAGTTGTTCACCTCATTTGTTTTCCCGGATATCATAGCATAACCACTTGCAAAGCGCAAGAAAATCAAGTATAATACGTATCGTTCAGTTCAGCCGCAGAGGCGTTATGGCTGCGGGAAAAGTTGGGAAGATATCCTATCCGGGTGTTGCGCAGGGGTAGCGCGCCTGCTTTGGGAGCAGGAGGTCGCACGTTCAAATCGTGTCACCCGGACCAACTATGGACTATGAAAATGCTATTTTGCCCGTCAAGCCAGTGTTTTCAACGTCCTCACGGCCCTCGGATGGAAAAATCCGAGGGCCATCAATTTTTGCTATTTGCAAACCGTTTCCCCTAACAGGCAGGTTTTGAACTCACGCACTGACCGTTCCCCGCAAAGCTCACCCTATCGGGCAGCAAAATACTCTCATAAGTTTTCTGTGCCGTTCCTTGGCCTATGGCCGAAAGGGACGGCCATTTTTTATGTCCCCACATCCAACGCCGGGCCTCCCGGCACACCGATCTCTGGAAGGAGTGTTCGTAATGAATTTCAAAGCAATCCTCAGCAACAAGGCCCACCCCGAGCTGGGCCAAGTAACCATCCCCCTCCCCATTCCCGACAACGAGTACGACCACACCATCGATCTGCTGGAGGACATGGGCATCGGCTCCCCCACCGCCCAGGACTGCCGGGTGGACGG
>CAJUEG010000031.1 GCA_910584835.1 uncultured Oscillospiraceae bacterium
GAGTGGAGCTTGGACACGCCGTTCACCTTGTGGCAGGCGGCCAGGCACAGGTTGGCCATGCGGATCTCGTCCTTGCTCACCACAGCCATATACTCGATCTTGCCCATGTCGTTGCCGTAGTAGCCGTGCAGGTCGATGCGCAGGCGGCGGTCGATCTCCTGGACGATCTGGAACACCCGGGGCAGCAGCTGCCGGAACAGGTCCACGTTCCAGCGCTCCAGCGCCTCGCTCATCACGGTGTGGTTGGTGTAGGACAGGGTGCGGCAGGTGATGTCCCACGCCTTGTCCCAGGGGTAATTGTACTCGTCCACCAGCAGGCGCATCAGCTCGGGCACGCACAGGGCGGGGTGGGTGTCGTTGATGTGGATGGATACCTTATCGGGCAGATTGTCCAGGCTCTTGTTATCCCGCAGGTGCTTTTTCAGAATGGTCTGCACCGAGGCGGACACCAGCAGGTACTGCTGGCGCAGGCGCAGGCGCTTGCCCTCAATGTGGTCGTCGGCGGGATAGAGCACCTTGGAGATGACCTCGGCCATGGTGTCCCCCTCCAGGGCCTTGGCGTAGTCGCCCCGGGAGAACGCGGACATATCGAAGCTGTTGGGGGACTTGGCCGACCACAGCACCAGCGGGTTGACCGCCTTGCTGTCGTAGCCGGAGATATACATCTCGTTGGGCACCGCCATGACGGACTGGTAGTTCATATGGGTCACGCGGTAGATGCCGTCATCCTCCCAGCCGTGAATGTTGCCGCCGAAGCGGACCTCCACCGCCTCGCTCTCATGGGGAACCAGCCATACGTCGCCCTTGCTCAGCCAGTCGTCGGGAAACTCCATCTGCCAGCCGTCCACAATCTTCTGCTTGAAAATGCCGAACTCATAGCGGATGGAGTAGCCTGTCATGGGCAGGTTCAGGGTGGACGCGGAGTCCATATAGCAGGAGGCCAGCCGGCCCAGGCCGCCGTTGCCCAGCCCGGCGTCCGGCTCCATCTCATACAGGTCATGGATGTCCACGCCGCACTTGGCCAAAGCTTTGGTAAAAATGTCCTCCAGCCCCAGGTTATACAGGTTGTTGCGCAGCGAAGTGCCCACCAAAAACTCCATGGACATGTAGTATACCTGCTTGCCCTGGTTCTTTTTGTAGAACTCGGCGCTCTTGCTGGCCAGCATGCCGTTCACCACGTAGCAAAGGGCGCGGTACACCTGCTGAGGCGAGGCGTTTTCCATGGCGCAGCCATAGCGCACCAGAAGGGTGTCTTCCAGTTGGGTTATGATTTGTTTTTGATCCATACGGTTTGTTGACTCCTTCTTGACCGGCAAAAAGCCGGGGAATTGATGGAAAAAAATCACAGCCCGCTCCCGCGGGCTGTGATCGCACGGGACGCTGCAATACGCCCCTTTATTATAGCATAAATGTCCCGACTTTTGCACTATAAATTTTCACTTTTTTCATTTCTGGTGAAAAAGATGAAAATCTGCATATTTTTGGGCAAATAAGCCATTTAATCCACCAAGGAGTGATAAATATCCCAGTATTCCTGGACAGACCGCTTCCAGGAACTGTCATAGGCCATGACGCTCTTTTGCAGCGCGGTCCAGTGCTCCTTGTCGTGGAACAGGCTCTCGGCCCGGCGGACGGCGTCCAGCATATCATGGGCGTTATAGCTCTTGAAGGTGAAGCCGTTGCCCTCGCCGGTCTCAATGTTGTAGGCGGGGACGGTGTCAAACAGGCCGCCGGTCTCCCGGACGATGGGGATGGTGCCGTACCGCATGCCGATAAGCTGGGTCAGGCCGCAGGGCTCCTGCTTGGAGGGCATGAGCACCAGGTCCGCCCCGGCATAGAGCTGATGGGCCAGGGTGTTGTCAAACAGGATGTTGGCGGACATCTTGGCGGGGAAGTTGGCGGCGTAGGAGCGGAACATGTCCTCATACTGGCGCTCACCGGTGCCCAGGATGACCAGCTGGAGGTCGTCCCACATCAGGTCGTCCATGACGGCCTGCACCAGGTCCACCCCCTTGTGGCCCACCAGGCGGGTGATCATGGCCACCATGGGGACATCCCGGACGGCCAGGCCCAGCCGCTGCTGGAGGAACTGCTTGTTCTCCGCCTTTTTCTCCAGGGTGGAGGCGTCGAAATTGGCGTAGAGCAGGGGATCGGCGGCGGGGTCGAACACCTCGGTGTCAATGCCGTTGACCACGCCGCTTAGCTTGTAGGCGTGCTGGCGCAGCACATCATGGAGACCGTGGGCATAATAGGGGTCCTGGATCTCAAAGGCGTAGGTGCGGGACACGGTGCTCACCCGGTCCGCGGTGTGGATGGCCGCCTTCATCAGGTTGGTGCAGGTGTCAAAGTGCATGGTGGGCTTCCAGTCCTCGGGCAGGCCCAGCACCTCGTCCACAAACTCGTCGGGGAACCGGCCCTGGTACTCCATGTTGTGGATGGTGAACAGGGTGCGGATGGGCTGGTACTTCTCCACGTTCATATAGTGGGCGCGGAGGAAGACGGGGACCAGGGCGGTCTGCCAGTCGTTGGCATGGATCACGTCGGGATACCAGTCGAGATACTGCAGGGACTCCAGAATGGCCTTGGAGTAAAAGGCGAAACGCTCGCCGTCGTCATAGTGGCCGTAGCAGCCGTCCCGGTAGAAATAGTACTCGTTGTCGATGAAATAGTACTGGAGCTTCTTGCGCTTGCTCACCGCCCGGAACAGGCCGGCATACACATTCCGCCAGGACAGGGGGACGGTGAAGTTGGTGATATACTCAATCTCAAAGTCCGGGTTGTCCTTGATGGCCTTATAGTAGGGCAGAAAGACGTACACCTCGGTGTTGGGAGTCTCTGCCAGAGCCTTGGGCAGGGCGGAGGCCACGTCGCCCAGTCCTCCGGTTTTGATAAAAGGCGCCGCCTCGCTGGTGGCAAATAAGATTTTCATACCGTCACTCCCTTGCGAATGACAACGGGGTTGGCCTCCAGTCCCTTGAGCTGGGCACCGTCGCCGATGGTGACCCATTTGTCCACAATGACGTTCTCCAGGCAGGCGCCCTCGCCCACCACGCTGCCCTGCATGATGACGCAGTTTTTCACGCGGGCGCCCTTGCCGATCTTCACGCCGCGGGACAGCACGCTGTGCTCCACGCTGCCGTCCACGAAGCAGCCGTCGGCGATGACGCAGCGGTCCACCTCGCACTCCAGGCCGTAATAGGCGGGGACTTCATCGGTGACCCGGGTGTGGATGGGCCGGTCGCCCCGGAACAGGGCGGCAGACACCTCGTCGTCCAGGATGGCCAGACTGCTCTGGAAATATTCGTTCACGTCCCGGACGCGCAGCACCTTGGTGTCCACCTCATAGAGGTTGATGGACAGCCTGCCCCGGTTGAACTCGTGCTGGATGAAGTCCCGCAGGAAGTCGTAGATGCCCCGGGAGGTGTAATCCCGGATGACGTTGATGAGGAACTCCCGGGAGATGATTATGTGCCCCATGCTGGCGTAGTCGCCGGGCTTGGCGGGGCAGTCCAGGGCATAGGAGGTCACCCGGTGGCCGGAGTCCGCCTTCATCACGGAGGCGAAATTGATCTGGGAGGGCTCGGTCTCCCTGGTGGCCATCATGGTGATGTCGCAGCCGCTGGCAATGTGGTTCTCCAGGGCGGCGCGGTAGTCGATGTTGCACAGCACATAGGCGTCGGCCAGCAGCACATAGGGGGCGGTGGAGATGGTCTCCAGGTAGTCCAGGGCGTTGCGCAGCTCGTCCAGCTTGCCCCGGCTGCCGCCGGTGTGGGCGTCCTCGGTGGCGAAGGGGGGCAGCAGCTGCAGCCCGCCGTTCTTGCGGTTCAGGTCCCACTCCTGGCTGTTGCCCAGGTGGTCCATCAGGGAGTGGTAGTGCTGCTTGACCAGCACGCCCACGTTGAGGATGCCGGAGTTGACCATATTGGACAGCACAAAGTCCACCAGGCGGTAGCGCCCGCCGAAGGGGATGGCGGCCATGTTCCGGTCCTGAGTGAAGGAATTGAGCGCGTCGGAGTACATCTCGGAGAAAATAATACCAGTCATTTTCATGGTGGGCACCCCCTTAAACGATTTCCTTGGGCTTGATGACGGAACCGGCGGCGATGGTCCTCTGGTGGCCCACCACGGCGATGCCCCAATCTCCGTCCAGATAGTTCTCCGGGCGCTCGCCGATCTTGGCGCCCTCCTCCACCACGCACTGCTCGCCCACGATGCAGTAGCTCACGTTGGCGCCCTTGCGCACAATGGTATTGGGCATGATCACCGCGCCGGTGACGATGGCACCCTCCTCAATCTCACAGCCGGTGTACAGCACCGAGTGCTCCACATTGCCCCGGATGGTGCAGCCCTCGGCCACAAAGGAATTGGTCACCTTGGCCCCGGAGCCGATCCGGGTGGCGGGGGCGGAGTAGTTCCGGGCGTAGATGCGGAAGCCGGGGTCCCGCATATTGATGGGGTCCTTGGGGTCCAGCAGGTCCATGTTGGCGTCCCACAGGCTGTCCAGGGTGCCCACGTCCTTCCAGTAGCCCTCAAAAGCGTAGGCGTACATGGGCCGGCCATCCTTCAGGAAGTTGGGGATAATGTTCTTGCCGAAGTCGTTTTCGGAATTGGGGTCGGCCTCGTCAGCGATGAGGTATTCCCGCAGCACGGACCAGGTAAAGATGTAAATGCCCATGGAAGCCAGATTGCTCTTGGGCTGCTTGGGCTTCTCCTCGAAGTCCACGACGGCGCCGTTCTCATCGGTGCTCATGATGCCCATGCGGGTGGCCTCTTCCATGCTCACCGGCATGACGGCGATGGTGCACTCGGCCCCCTTCTCCTTATGGAACTGGAGCATCTTGTTGTAATTCATCTTATAAATATGGTCGCCGCCCAGCACGGCCACATATTCGGGGTTGTAGCGGTCCACGAAGGCGATGTTCTGGTAGATGGCGTTGGCGGTGCCCTTGTACCAGGACTCGGTCTTGGACTGGGTGTAGGGCGGCAGCACGTGGGCCCCGCCCCAGTTGCGGTTCAGGTCCCAGGGCTGGCCGTTGCCGATGTAGTCGTTGAGCTCCAAGGGCTGGTACTGGGTGAGCACGCCCACGGTGTCGATGCCGGAGTTAACGCAGTTGGACAGCGGGAAATCAATGATGCGGTACTTGCCCCCAAAGGGAACCGCCGGCTTGGCGGTGTCCTGGGTGAGCACGTACAGGCGGCTGCCTTGGCCGCCGGCCAGGAGCATGGCGATGCACTCTTTTTTACGCTGGAACAAGTTGAACTCCCCCTCAAGATTTAGTTTTTAGGTATCGGCTTTTTTTGCGCGGGGCTTGCGGGCGGCCTTGGGCGTTTCCTCCCCGGCGTCCGATTTTTTCGCTCTGGGCTTGCGGGCGGCCTTGGGCGCCCCGGCGGCGGGCTGGGCCTCCGCCTTGGACTTGCGGGCCGTCTTGGTCTCGCCGGGCGCCTTGACGGCCTTGGGGGCCTCCTCTGCGCCGTCTTCGTCCTTGGCGCCGCGGCCGGCGGCCCTGCGCTCATAGAACACGGTGGACATGGCGGGCAGGGTGAGCTCAACGGAATAGTTCAGGCCGTGCATCTCTTCCTTCCTGGCCTTGGCCGGGGAGAGCGGGGTGCCCGCGCCGCCGTACTTGACATCATCGCTGGACAGCACGGGGATGTAGACGCCCGCCTTGGGTACGCCGATTTTGTAGCCGGTGCGCTCAACGGGGCAGAAGTTGCACACCACGATGACCTCCTTCCCCTTGTCGTCGATGCGGCGGAAGGAGATGACGCTCTGCTGCCAGTCGTCGCAGGAAATCCACTGGAAGCCCTGCCAGTCCACGTCGTTGTGCCACAGGGCCGGGTGGTCCAGGTAGTAGTGGTTCAGGTCCCGGACATAGGACTGCATCTCGCGGTGCTTGTCATAGTCCAGCAGCAGCCAGTCCAGCTCCTTCTTCTCATCCCACTCGATGAACTGGCCGAACTCGCCGCCCATGAACAGCAGCTTCTTGCCCGGGTGGGTCATCATATAGCCGTAGAAAGCCCGCAGGTTCTGGAACTTGTCGGCGTAGTCGCCGGGCATTTTGTTCACCAGGGAGCACTTGCCGTGGACCACCTCGTCATGGGACAGGGGAAGGACAAAGTTCTCCGAGAAGGCGTAGGTGAGGGAGAAGGTCAGATTGTTGTGCTTGCCCTTGCGGAACAGCGGGTCGGTGGACATGTAGTCCACCATGTCGTGCATCCAGCCCATATTCCACTTGAAGTTGAAGCCCAGCCCGCCGTCGTACCCCGGCCTGGTGACCATGGGAAAGGCGGTGGACTCCTCGGCCACCATGATGGCGGCGGGATCGAAGGTGAGGGCGGCGGCGTTCATATCCCGCAGGAACTGCACCGCCTCCAGATTGATGTTGCCGCCGTCCTTGTTGGGCCGCCACTCGCCGCCCCGGCGGCCATAATCCAGGTAAAGCATGGACGCCACCGCGTCCACCCGGATGCCGTCGATGTGGAACTTGTCCAGCCAGTACACCACGTTGGAGATCAGGAAGGAGCGCACCTCATACCGGCCGTAGTCGAAAATGCGGGTGCCCCAGTCTGGGTGCTCCCGGCGCAGGGGGTCGGCGGGCTCGTAGCAGTAGCCGCCGTCGAACTCAAACAGGCCGCACTCGTCCCGGGGGAAGTGGGCGCCCACCCAGTCGATGATGACCCCGATGCCCGCCTCGTGGCACATGTCCACGAACTTCATAAAGTCGTGAGGGGTGCCGTACCGGGAGGTGGGGGCGTAGTACCCGGTGACCTGATAGCCCCAGGAGGGATCATAGGGGTACTCGCTGACGGGGAGCAGCTCCACATGAGTGTAACCCATGTCCTTCAGGTAGGGGATGAGCTGGTTGGCGCAGTCCACATAGGACAGGAAGTTGCCGTCCTCGTGCCGCCGCCAGGAGCCCAGGTGCATCTCATAAATGTTGACCGGGCTGCGCAGCACATCCTTGCGGCTTCGCGCCCGGCGGTATGCCCCGTCGCTCCACGCAAAACCGTCCAGGTCGAACACCTTGCTGGCGTTGTCCGGACGGGTGGCCGAATGGGTGGCGTAGGGATCTGCCTTGAACACAAAAGTGCCGTCAGGCTTCTCGATGTAGTATTTGTACTCGTCATAAGTCTGAACGCCGGGGATGAACCGCTCCCAAATGGCGGGGGCGATCCGTTCCATGGCCGGGGCGGCCTTGTCCCAGTCATTGAAGCGGCCCAGCACCCGCACGCTCTTGGCGTGGGGAGCCCATACCCGGAAAACATAGCCCTCCTGACCGTCTACCGTCTGCCGATGACAGCCCAGAAACTGATACGCGTCAACGCTGTTCCCGGCGGAAAACCGGGCGATGGCCTCGCTGAGTTGATCTGCTTTTTTTATCATAAGTGCCCTCCAATGATCCGCCGGTATCAGGCGGAAAATGCTGTGGTTTAACCTGGTGTGCCACAGATATGCCCTAGAATTAATTTTATTATAACGTGTCCCGCCGTCAAAGTCAAGGTGCACAAAAAAGAAATGGAAAAAGCATGCGTTTATGTCGCATTGTGCGAAATTTTGAAAAATTATTGGAAATGGAGGGGAATCTTATGGTTCGCGTTCCGATTTATCGGCGGGAGCCGATCCACAGCGGGGATACCGGCGGCATTCTGCCGCTGATCTGCGCCTCTCCTGCGCCCGGTGGGGGTGGCTTGACAATTCTTCCGATATGCGGTAACATACAGAATGTAGTTTGCGGCGCTAATTGAAAGGAGTTACAACAGGGCCGGCTTGAGAGAGCTTATCTGAAAACTGCATATTCTTATACGGAGCGGTATCGAAGTGGTTGTAACGAGCTTGACTCGAAATCATGTTATCTGTGCCGAAAACTGAATAATTATTACATGGAGACGTATCGAAGTGGTCATAACGAGCCTGACTCGAAATCAGGTAGTCCGCAAGGGCTCGTGGGTTCGAATCCCACCGTCTCCGCCACAAAGCCTTGAAAACACTACGTTTTCAAGGCTTTTCTCTTGTTCCCTGTGGTGCCCTGTTTTGCCGGAGTTTCTAAAATGGTGCCCTTGGTGCCCCGATTTGTGGTGCCCATCAAATGCCGCCGTATGCAATCCATTTTGTAAAAATGTATGCTGTGGTACCCTAATGGTGCCCAGATTCCCAAAAAAAATATAAAAAGCAGCGCGGAGCTGTAAAGAGATACGTCCCTCACAGCTCCATTTCGCTGCTTCTCCTTTTTGTTTTCTTGGGGGTGTCCTTGCTGGCTGCGTCTTTTTCTGGAGCGGCCTTTTGCGGGTGTAGGGCCTTGTGGTAGGTTTCCAGCACCGCCTTTTTCCGTTCCAGCCGCACATCAACGTACTGTGCTGTTACTGCTTCAAGGTTGGTGGAGATACCCAGCGACATACCAATCCCTTTCTGTGTCTGTTCGTCCAACGTTTTGTTCAGATTGTTGGAGTAGGTTTTCGGAGTGTACCAAGCTAAATAGCATATACAAGAAAACTCATGGCTGCCAATAATACGGCGGTAACAATAAAAACATTAGTGCGATTCATTGCCGCACGTTGATTCGCCGGTCTCAATCGCTGTCGGCATTCTGCCCGGCGTCCGATTTGCAAAAAGGCCCAGGAGCCTTTTCAGCTTCCTGGGCTTTTGTTTTTCCGTGCCGGGATGCTTCCTCTCAAAAGCTGGGCGGGGATACCGCGAAAATGATGACCGCGTCTTCCGCGGCGGAATTGATCCAGCGGTGCTGGGTCAGCGGCGGGATGCGCAGCGAGTCCCCGGCGGACAGGGCAATGTAGGTGTCCTCCATCAAAATGTTGATGGAGCCGGACATCACATAGGCCGTCTCCTCCCCCTCATGGCCCTCCGGCATCCCCGCCGACGCCTTGTTGGGGGGGATGGTCATCAGGCAGAACTCAATCTGCCCGCTGACATCGGGGGTCAGAAGCTCGTACTGCACCTCCCGGTCCACAAAGCCGATGATCTTTCTGGAGTCCTTGTGCACAACCAGCGCCTCCGGGCTGGTGTTCTCTTGAAAGAAACGGTAGAGCGGCGCATTCAGCACCACGGCAATATTTTTCAGCGTGTTGATGGACGGATTGGCTGAGCCGTTTTCAATCTGGCTCAGCATGGACGGCGATACGTTCGCCTTGGACGCCAGGTCCCGCAGGCCAAGTCCCGCCTCCTCCCGCATTGCCTTGATCTTCTCTCCCAGCTGAATGTCGGCCATCACAGCCACCTCCTTCTGTTGACAGGGTATCACGTGCGCCGCGTGATTTCAAGTAAAATTTAAAACGGCGGCGGATATGTCGGCCCAATCCTGTAACTGCGCGCCGGGATGCGCCTATGCTAAACTCCGTCCCCATGAAGCGTGTGAACGACGCTTTTCAAGACTTCCGTCGTCCTGAAAGCGCCGTCCACACGCTTTTATTGAAATGTGCTGTGCTGCTTTACCGATATGCTCAGTGCAGGAAGACCAGGCTGAGCAGGAACACGCACAAAAGCGCCGTGAGAGACTGCAATACGCTGATGATGGGAATCGTCTTGTACGCCACCGAGGTGTCCATGTCCGAAGTGGTGGTGACTACCCAGAAGAAGTCGTCGTTGCCGTGGAACACCATCATGCCGCCCGCCGCGCAGGCCAGCATGGCGATGATGTGGCCCATGGGGGAGCCAAAGCCCAGAACGTCCAGCAGCGGGTAGATCATGGTGGCGGAGGTGACCATGGCGATGGTGGCGGAGCCTACGCAGGTGCGGAAGATCGCGCCGATGACGAAGGGGGCCAGGATGCCGATGGACAGCCCGGAAAAGCTGTTGGTGATGATGTCCTGGAGGGGGGAGGCCTTCAGTACGCCGGAGAAGGCGCCGCCCGCGCCGACGATCAGCACGATCTGGCCAGCGGTGCGCAGGGCCTCGGCCAGCACGCCGTCAAAGCCCCAGGCGGTCTTGTCCTCCGGGCAGATCTGATGGTAGCCGATGGCGGCGATAATCAGGCCGGCCAGAAGAGCCACCGGCGGGGTGCCCAGCACGTTCATCACGTCCACGGCGATGCCGGTGAGCCCGGTCATGCTCAGGATGGTCTTGAGCAGCATCAGGGCGATGGGCACCAGAATGGGGGCGAAGGCCATGAAGGTGTTGGGGAGGGGCCGGCCCGTGCCGCCGTCCTCCTCCTCAACATGGGGCAGGTAGTAATACTTCTTTCCCACGAACTTGGCCGCGAAATAGGCCACGATGGTCACCGGGATGGACACCAGGGCGCCGAACAGGATGGCGCTGCCCAGATCCGCGTTCAGGATGCCGGCGACGGCCAGCGGGCCCGGCGTGGGCGGGACAAACATGTGGGTGGCGTGCAGGCCCATGCAGGTGGCGACGGCCATGGTGGTCATGGAGATCTTGGTGTCCTTGGACAGCCGCTTGGCAATGGGGCTGAGCAGCACATAGGCGGAGTCGCAGAACACCGGGATGGACACAAAGTATCCGGTGATGGCCAGGCCCAGCGCCGCGTGCTTCTCGCCCGTGACCTTCAGGATGGACTTGGCCATCTTCTCCGCCCCGCCGGATTTTTCCAGCAGAGCCCCGGTCACGGTGCCCAGCGCGATGACCAGGCCGATGTCGGCCACCGTGCCGCCCATGCCGCTGGCAAAGGCCTCCAGCATCATGTTCAGGTCCATCCCCGAGATGACCGCGAAGGTAACTGTGGTGGCGATCAGCGCAAAAAAGGGATGCAGCTTGATTTTGACGGTGCACACGATCAGTACGATGACCGCGCACACCAGTCCTCCGACTACAAGTGGTGTAGACATACGCTTCCTCCTCTTTGTTTATGCCCGCGCCGGGACAGGCCATGCCCGGCGCGGGAGGCTCTCCTCTCAAAGATGGGTGTTCAGGTACTCGACCCGGTTCTCCTCCGGCACCAGCCGCCCGCCGGTGGCCCAGGAGATCTGAACCGCGTTGGCCAGCTTGGCCGCGTCCAGCCCATGGGCGGCGCAGTACTCCGCGCTGTCCGCGTAGTGCAGCAGCCCCACCGGGCCGGCAAAGGCGGCGCAGGAGGAGGGCTCGATCTGGATGTCCTCGGCCTGGTACAAAAGCCGCAGATAGTCGTACAGCTTGGCGTCCGTCACGGTGAACTCGCCGGACAGCAGGTTGGTCATGATGCGGGTGACAAACCCGGAGGGGCTTGCGCAGGCCAGACCGTCCGCGTGGGTGACGCCGGAGATGCCGTAGTCGTGCACGTTGCACTTCTCAAACTTCTGCGTGGCGATACCCAGCAGCACAGACGGGCACAGCACCGGCTCGCAGAAGAAGCAGTGCACGTTGTCCTTGAAAATGCGCTTGAGGCCGTAGGCCACGCCGCCCGGCGCGCCGCCCACTCCGGCGGGGATGTAGACCAGGAGGGGGTGCTCCGCGTCCACTGTGATTCCCTGCTCGGTGAGCTGCTTTTGCAGGCGCTTTGCCGCCACGGCATAGCCCAGGAAGAGGTTGACCGACTTCTCGTCGTCCACGAAGTAGCTCATGGGGTCGGCGTCCGAGTTCTTGCGCCCCTCAGCCACCGCCTTGGAGTAGTCGTCCGCGTACTCCACCACCTGCACGCCCTTGCTGCGCAGCAGGTCCTTCTTCCACTGCTTGGCGTCGGCGGACATATGCACGATCACCTTGAAGCCCAGCGCCGCGCTCATGATGCCGATGGACAGGCCCAGGTTGCCGGTGGAGCCCACCTGCACCGTGTACTGGTGGAGGTATTTCTGCATCTCCTCCCCGGCGAAGACCTCATAGGAGTCCGTCTCCACCAGCTTTCCGCCCTCCAGCGCCAGGTCCTCGGCGTGCTTGAGCACCTCGTAGATGCCGCCCCGGGCCTTGACGGAGCCGGCGATTGCCAGGTGGCTGTCCATCTTCAGGAACAGCCGGCCCGGGATGGAGACGTCATACTGCTCCTCCAGCTTCTTTTGTGCCTTGGGAATGGGAGTCAGCGGAGATTCGATCAGCCCGTTGGTTTGCTCCGTCTCCGGCCAGCACTTTCGGATAAACGGGGCGAACCGGTCCAGCCGCCTTTCCGCGTCCGCGATCATCTCATCCGAGACCACCAGTTCGCAGGTGGCGCTGGTGGTTGCGAACGGCAGCAGCCAGGGGTTGATCCAGGTCGTCTCCTCCTTGCGGACCACCGCCGCAATCATTTCTTCGTTGGTTCTCATGGGGGACCTCCTTACATTTTGTTCAGCTGCATCACACAACTGTTAACTGCGTTTAGTATATTCAAACATTTGTTAATTGTCAATGATGCTATATGTAAATTATTCCGCTTCTTTTTTGTGATAAATACACAAACGAGCATGGCATTGCTGCCGATTGGTACAGCTTGTCTGAATTGATCTCACTCCCTGGAATTTGTTGCGCTGCAATGTTTTCTGAAAAAGCGCTTTTGCCGCATTGAGCCAAAAGCCCTGAAAGCACAGCGCTTTCAGGGCTTTTCTTGTCGGAATGTTTTCGGCGGTCATGCTGTCCGTTGGTTTCGATGCCCCGCTTTTTTGATGTCCTCCAAATTTTCTTGTTCCCATCTTTTGCAGAAAAGGAGAACGGTATATGGCTGCGGATATGTGCGGGTGTCGACCCGCGAGCAGAACGAAGCCCGCCAGCTTGCCGCCATGGGGGTGTCTTAGAGTGGCGGAGGGAAACATCATTGTGGAGAAGCTGTCCGGGAAGGACTTCAAGCGCCCCGCGATCAGAGGCCGATGCGGGCGCGGCGCCCGGAGGACGTGCTTGTGATGAAAGGCATCGACCGGCTGGGGCGGAATTAGGAAAGGCGCAAGGCCGCCATCGTGGTGACTGGATATGCCTCTGCCGCGGCCCGGCCGGGGCGCTGATGGAGGATATTGTCCTCCGGCTTCTCGGCTGGGTGGCGCAGGCAGAGCAGAAGAATATCCGCCGGCGGCAGGCGTGGAGGGACGGCCAGATCACGCTGAGCACGGCTGCAGACCTTTGCGGCATTCCAAAATCCGCGTTTCCTGTTCAAAATACCCCAGGCTTCTACCTGGTCAATTCCAGATACAAGTCTTTATACTGTTTTGCGGAGTTCTCCCAAGACAGGTCCTTATCCATATCCCGCTGCACCATCTCGTCCCAGCACCAGCGGTTTTCAAAATAAAACGTCTTGGCCCTGTTGATGGCGTCCAGCAGCAGTCCGGCGTCATAGCGGTCAAAGGTGAACCCGTTTCCTGTGTTGGAGTACATATTGTAGGGCTCTACCGTATCCTTCAAGCCGCCGGTTTCCCGGACAATCGGCACCGTCCCGTAGTGCATGGCAATGAGCTGTGTCAACCCGCAGGGCTCAAACCGGGACGGAACCAGCAGGGCGTCTGCGCCCGCATAAATCCGATGGGCCCGCGTCTCATCATACATAATATTGGAGCAGACGTCCCCCTTGTAGGTATGCTCATAATATCGGAACGCGTCCTCATAGCCTTGGTCTCCGGTGCCGAGCACGACCACCTGCGTGTGCCCGTCCATGACCTGCGGGAGGATGGAGGTGACCAGATCCAGGCCCTTCTGGTTCGTCAGCCGGGAGATCAGCCCGATGACAAATTTGTGGTCATCCTGAACCAGGCCCAATTCCTCCTGCAGCTTGCGCTTGTTTTCCTTCTTCTTGTCCAGCACGTTGGTGATGTTGTAATTTGCGTACAGCCTGTCATCGGTATCGGGATTCCAGATGTCATAGTCGATCCCGTTTACGATACCGCGCAATTTGCCGGAATGATACCGCAGGTGGGCGTCCAGAGTCTCGCCGTAGTATGCGCTTTGAATTTCACCGGCATAGGTCTGGCTCACGGTGGTGATGATATTTGAGTAAGCCAGTCCTCCCTTCAGCATATTGGCATCTTTGTAGTTCACCTTTAAGGCGTCCTTGTTAAAGACATAATCCGGCAGACCGGACCAGTAGCGGACGGTTGGGATGTCGTAAATTCCCTGGAACCGCAGGTTGTGGATCGTCAAAATGGTTTTTGCGCCGGTCAGTTTGGTGCTGGCAAACTGCGTCCTCAGATAAACGGGAACCAAAGCGGCCTGCCAGTCATGGCAATGGATAATGTCGGGAATCCAATCCATATAGTTCAGCGCCGCCAGGGCCGCTTTAGCGAAATAGCAGTACTTAGGAATATCGTCAATGAGATTGGTATATGGATTTCCATCGCTGAAAAATTCCTCGTTGTCAATGAAATCATACACCACGCCGTCCCAGACATATTCCATAATGCCCACATAGAAGGCCCTGCCGTCCGCACACAGGTCCATCTGGAAAGAGCCGCGGTAAACCATTTTCTGCTGGTATTCCCACGGAATGCATTTGTATCTCGGGAGAATGACCTTTACATCGCAGTTCTGCTTTACCAGCGCCTTGGGAAGCGCGTACATCACATCGCCCAGGCCTCCGGTTTTGACGAAAGGATAGCATTCCGACCCGATAAACGCAACGCTTCTTCTGGGGGATGTATAATGCTCTTCCGGCTGGGGCGCTTCCGCCGGTATGCTTTCCCCGGCTGCTTCCGCAGACTCCGCCGCCGGGGATTCTTCTGCAGCCGCCGCCGGGGATTCTTCTGCAACCACCGCCGGGGATTCTTCTGCAACCACCGCCGGGGGCTCTGCATCAGGGAGCGCCTTGGTGACGACTTCCGCCGCTTTAGCCTCTTCTGTCTCGATTTTCGCGATCACATCTTTCGCAGTGTCCTTTTCAATAATCCCGGCCGTGCGCTCTGCCGCAGCAGCTCTTGAAGAAGGCTTTCTTTTACTGCTGGGCTTTACAATTTTCTTCTTTGACATATGGTACCTCCCAAATAAATTGTATTTGTACTGTGGCGTTCATACTACCGTCTTGGGTTTCAGTGAAATATAGGACAGAAGGCTAAGGCTGCGCTAAAACTTATTATAGCACACGGGAGGAAAAAAGGAAGCCCGTCTTTCTTTCAAAATTGACAGGCACACGCTTAATTCTGTGCAAAAAGGCCTCCCCACAGCTAACAGCAATTTGTTCAGATTGGGCAGAGCCGCTCATACCGGTCCGGCTGCGTGCGGCATTCTCCTGTGTTTCTGCTTTAATCTTCCCAATAAATACCTTGCATGCCCGGTTTTTTGTGGTGATTATGACAAATACCTCTTGATAATCCCCCATACCGATGATACAATGAAAATAATTGATTATATCGTGCGTTGTTGTGGTTTGCAGGAAACGGTTGTCAATACGAATATGGAGTTCAAGTAAAGGCGAGGGATAGCAGTGTCAATTTTTGATTATTTTGCTTCAAAAACGGCAGACGAGCTGGAACGAAGGCCGCCTGCTCCCACTCCCTACAGGAAACTGGCGTTGGCGCTGAATCAGGCCAGCGAAGACGCAAAGGCGCAGTATCCGGATGACAGCGAAACGGTGGACGATTTCGTCAGGGCCTTGAAGGAAATATGCAAAATCCGATGCAAAAAGACGCCGGGCGCCGATCCGCAGCCCATGAAAGCAGAAGCACAGTTTTTCCTGTCGAAGGATCGGATGAGCGCCTATGCGTGCCTGCTCCCGCCGGAGAACGACGGGGCTGGAATTACCCTGGAAGAGTTCTTGATGGAAATGCGCTATGAGGGGATCAATTGCGGCATTTTGCAGCAGGATATCCAGCGAGAGATCGAGTGCGGCTACCTTCGCATATTCCCAACAGCGCGGGGAACGCTGCCCCAAGCCGGGGAAAACGGCAAAGTGACCGAACTTTTTCAGCGATGGGAAAGAGCGTGTTTGGACGCGCAGGCTGACGGCCTGGTGGATTTTAGTCAAGACATCCAGATGCAGCCCATCCGAAAAGGGACCGCTATCTGTATGATGCAGCCTCCCGTGGAAGGAACGAACGGCTTAGATGTAACGGGGCAGATACTTCCCTGCCCGCAGTCCGACAGCGTCTATATTCCCCAGGGAGAAAATACCGCTGTCAGTGAGGATGGGCAGGCGCTCACAGCCAGTGTGGATGGGATTCTGTACATCGAAGACGACCTGTTCTGCGTCCAGGAGCAGACGCTCGTCGATGGTGATCTGGGCCGGCTTCGGGAGCCATGGAAGGTTTCGGGGGACCTCTATATCCAAGGGAACGTGGACGGCGGGGCCGTTATTGTAGCCACCGGCAATATCGTGATCAACGGAAAGGTAGGGCAGGCCCGCATAACGTCTGTGGACGGGACGATCCGAGTCCAGCAGGGGATCTATGGGGCGGCGGGCAGCACTTTTTTGAGTGCCGCCCGCCAGGTGCAGTCCCCTGTGGTGGAACAGGCAGAGATCAGCGCCGGAGTAAGCGTAATTGCGGAGATGATCGTGAACAGCACGATTCACTGTGACGGAACGGTCTACGCCATGACCGGGCGCGGAATGATTACAGGGAGCCTGATCCGCGCAGGGGACAGTATCCTGTGCCTGAATATCGGCAACCTGGCCGAAGGCCGCAACCGGTTTTCGGTCGGCTATCCCCCGCATAGTCCTGAGTCATGGAACCAGCTCAAGACGGAGCTGGCCGAGACAAAATCGATCCTCAAAAAGCTGCTGGCCAGTATTGCCGACCTGAGAAGAAAGGGCAGCCGAATCTCGGATATGGAGAAATCGGTGCTGGAGCGGCTTGTGGAGCAGCGGAATCTTTATATGGAAAAGCAATCGTCACTGGCGGCAGAGCTAAGCATTCTTGATGAGCTTCTGCGGAAAAGGAGCAATGGGCGGATACAGTGCCAGAAGCTGCATCCTTTTCTGGAGGTCCAGATCGGCAAATTGACGCAAGAGATTGTGACTGAGGAGGAAAACTGTAATATCCATGCTGTGGACAGCTGGATTCTTTTAAGGTAAGCGTCGGCATGGGGAAAGGCGCCGTCAGTATCTCGAGGATACGGGGAGGACCACTGAAAAAGCAGGCGGCGGACGGAGTTGATCTCTGTCCGCCGATTTTGCCTGTTAAGCGGCCGGCCCCGCTCCATATCTCACCGTTACCTCATGTCCCTGCGCCGAACGGTTGGGTATTTCTGATTTCTTAAGGCGAATTTAAAGATTTTCCCCCTTGCGGCTTAATCGGCTTGCTGGTAACATGGGAAGCGTAGAGCCGTCTCGTGAGCAGCGCGGATCGTCCCCGGTACGTCTGGGGGCCCCGCAAAGCCGTCCTTTGGCTTTGCGGGGAGGGGAGAAGCAAGGGAGCGAACGCAGTTTTCGCCAAAGCGGAAACGAAGTTGAGCGAACTTTGCTTCGGCGAAAGCCGCGCGCGGCGAACAGGCGGAGCGTGACAACAAAGGGAGCAAAGGGGGAATGCGCCATGTACACGGTGCTCATCTGCGATGACGACAGGGACATCGTATCGGCGCTGGAGATCTACCTCACCAGCGAGGGCTATAAAACGGTGTCCGCCTACAACGGCGAGGAGGCCATCCGGGCGGTGAACGAGGGCAATATCGACCTCATTTTGATGGACATTATGATGCCCCAGCTGGACGGTATCCGGGCCACCGCCCGGCTGCGGGAGTCCGGCGGCAACATCCCCATCATTTTGCTCACGGCCAAGAGCGAGGACAGCGACAAGGTGCTGGGGCTGAACATCGGCGCGGACGACTATGTCACCAAGCCCTTCAACCCCATCGAGGTGCTGGCCAGGGTGAAGAGCCAGCTGCGGCGGTACACCACCCTGGGGGGCAAGGCGGCGCCCCAGGAGGGGGACGGCACCCTGCGCAACGGCTCCATTGCCATGGACGACGAGGCCAAGTCGGTGACGGTGGACGGGGAGGCGGTGAGCCTCACCCCCATCGAGTATAACATCCTCCGGCTGCTGATGAAGAATCTGGGCCGGGTGTACTCCACCGCCCAGATCTACGAGCAGGTGTGGAACGACCCCGCCCTGGGCAGTGAGAACACCGTGGCCGTCCACATCCGGCACCTGCGGGAGAAGATTGAGATTGACCCCGCCAACCCCCGGTATTTGAAGGTAGTTTGGGGCTTGGGATATAAAATGGAGAAGATGACATGAAATGGCGGGAAAATATGGGCATGAAGGCCCTGGCCTTCATAGCCGCGGTGGCGGCATTCACCGCCACCGCAATCATGGGCTGGTACCAGCTGGCCAATTTTGACGCACTGTGGACCGACGCCTATTACGACAGCACGGGCTACACCGGGGGCTACACCCGGACCTACCTGGTGCGGCAGGACTACTGGACGGTGCGGGAGCTGGTGGATCTGAAGGACCGGCAGGCGGCGGGGGAGGAGCTGAGCCTGTCGGAAAAGCGGACCATGGAGTACTACGAGGCGGAGTTTGACGCCGGGGCCACCAACCTGCGCTGGCAGCTGCTGGACAAGGACGGCGGGATCATCTACGGCAACACCGATGAGGACAGCGCCCAGGCGCACCTCGACTACTGGGTGGAGTACCGACGGGGCGCGGGCCGGACCATGGGCGCCGGCGCCCAGTGGGAATGCTTTGATCCGAGCCTCCTTCAGGAGGCCGTCAACGCCAAAGCCTACGACGGCATTTGCTACAATTCCAGCTGGCGGGACCTGCTGCCCGTCTGGGTGGAGAAGGCGAGCGCCGACGGGGCTGAAGCGGCGGACGCTCCTCAGACCGCGGAAGCGGTGGATGGCAGCGGGGAGCGGGTCATCGTGGGTGTGGACCAGGTGCTGGCGGACGAGGACGGCGAGACCAAGGTCCTCCGGGTGACGGACGCAGTGGGCGATCTGTATATTTTCTATCCCACCATCCAAGCCTGCCTGGAGGCCAACCAGTTCGGCTATATCTTCAACGCGGGCAGCCTGGAGTGGGAGCTGACCCCGGAGGCCGCTGCCGAGTCGGAGGCGAGGAACGTCAGCCTGATCCTGTGGGTGGACGACGCCCTGCGGGTGGACGACCAGTACCGCAAGGCGGCCGACCAGCTGGAGGGCTGGCGCATCAACCGGCAGATGATGCTGGCCATGACCCTGGTGTTCGGCGTGGCGGGCCTGCTTCTGATGGTTTACCTGTGCTGCGGCGCGGGACACAAGCGGGGCGTAGAGGGCATCTACCTCAACTGGTTCCACCGGGTCCCGGGCGACGTGCTGCTGTTCTTGCTGTTCCTGGGCAGCGTGGGGGCCGTGGGCATCGGCGTGTCCGTGGTGGCCGATATGTACGGGGACGCGCCCATGTTCATGCAGCTTATCGGCGTGGGGCTTGGAGTGGCCGCGGCGGCGGCCCTGGGGCTGGGAGCTCTGGTGACGGTGTGCGCCCGGTGCAAGGCGCACACACTTTTGCGCAACACCTGGATCTGGAAGCTGTGCGCCTGGTGCTGGAAGCTGCTGGTGGGGTTCTGGTGCTGGATGTGGGGGCTGTTTGGAGCGGTGGGGCGGGCCGTCCAGGCCGTTCCCCTGATTTGGAAGGCGGTGATAGGCTGTATGGCATACCCGATCTTCACATTGGCTACAATCCGATGGGCCGCCGGGCTGTGGCTGCTGGGGACCTTCCTGGCGGGGGCCTACCTGTGCACCTGGGCCTACCAGTGGAAGCGCATCCGCCACGGCACCCAGGAGATCATCGGCGGCAACCCCAACTACCACATCGACACAAACCGAATGCTCCCCGACCTGAGGGGGCACGCCGACGAGCTGAACAATCTGGGCCACGCCATCTCCACCGCGGTGGACGAGCGGATGAAGAGTGAGCACTTCAAGGCGGAGCTCATCACCAACGTGTCCCACGACCTGAAAACGCCGCTGACCTCCATCATCAACTATGTGGACCTGCTGAAAAAGGTGGACATCAGCGACCCCAAGGCCCAGGAGTATATTGAGGTGCTGGACCGAAAGAGCCAGCGGCTGAAAAAGCTGACGGAGGACCTGGTGGAGGCGTCCAAGGCGTCCACCGGCAACCTGACGGTGAACTGGGAGCGGCTGGACTGGGCCCAGCTCACCGACCAGGCCCTGGCCGAGTGCGGCGAGCGGCTGGAGGCCCAGAAGCTGACGGTGGTACGCTCCCTTCCCGATACGCCCATGTGGGTGGAGGCGGACGGGCGGCATTTGTGGCGGGTGCTGGACAATCTGCTCACCAACTGCGCCAAGTACGCCCTGCCGGGCACACGGGTGTATGTGGACCTGCGGGCCAGCGGGAATTGGGCGGTGCTGTCGGTGAAGAACATCTCCCGGGACGCCCTGGATGTGCCCGCCGAGCGGCTGATGGAGCGGTTTGTGCGGGGGGACGAGTCCCGGAACGAGGCGGGCAGCGGCCTGGGGCTGTCCATCGCCCAGTCGCTGACCGAGCTCCAGCACGGAAAGTTTGAGATCAGCATTGACGGGGACCTGTTCAAGGCCATCGTCACCCTTCCCCTGGCGGGGGAGAGGCCGGAGGACCCAATTCAGCTGTTTTTATCGTAAAGGGAGGCCCCCGGCGAAAAGCCGGGGGTTCCCTTTTTGTCTGGGATGTGGTATACTCTTCCAGACTAACACACAGAAAAGGGGCGCTGAATGTGGACTACGCGGCGGAATCATTAAAACTGCACTACCAATGGCGGGGCAAGCTGGACATTGTACCCAAGATGGAGGTCAAGGACCGGCAGGCCCTGTCCCTGGCCTACACCCCCGGGGTGGCTCAGCCCTGCCTGGAGATTCAGAAGGACGTTAATAAGAGCTACGAGCTCACAGGCCGGTGGAACACGGTGGCGGTGGTCACCGACGGCACGGCGGTGCTGGGCCTGGGGGATATCGGCCCGGAGGCGGGCATGCCGGTGATGGAGGGCAAGTGTGTGCTGTTCAAGGCCTTCGGCGGGGTGAACGCCGTGCCGCTGTGCGTGCGCTCCAAGGACGTGGACGAGATTGTCAACACCGTGGCCCTGCTGGCGGGGTCCTTCGGAGGGATAAACCTGGAGGATATCGCCGCCCCCCGGTGCTTTGAGATTGAGCGCAGGCTGAAGGAGCGGTGCGACATCCCCATCTTCCATGACGACCAGCACGGCACCGCCATCGTGGTGGCGGCGGCGCTGACCAACGCGCTGAAAATTGTGGGCAAGCGGATGGAGGACGTAAAGCTGGTGATGTCCGGGGCGGGGGCCGCCGGGACGGCCATTTTGAAGCTGCTGTGGTCCATGGGGCTGCGCCACGCGGCGGTGTGCGACAGGAAGGGGATCGTCTACCCCGGCCGGCCCGGCCTGGAGAGCGACCCGGTCCGCAGGGAGCTGGCGGAGCTGACCAGCCCGGAGGTCACCCAGGGCGGGATGGCGGCGGCGATGAAAGGGGCGGATGTGTTCATCGGCGTGTCCGCGCCGGGAATCGTCACCCAGGACATGGTGCGTTCCATGGCCAAGGACCCGGTGCTTCTCCCCATGGCCAACCCCACGCCGGAGATCATGCCCGATTTGGCCCGGGAGGCCGGGGCGGCGGTGGTGGGCACCGGCCGCAGCGATTTCCCCAACCAGATCAACAATGTGCTGGCCTTCCCCGGGGTGTTCCGGGGCGCCTTCGACGTGCGGGCGACCGACATCAACGAGGAGATGAAGCGCGCCGCCGTCCGGGCGCTGGCGGAGCTGGTCGGCCCGGAGGAATTGTCTCCGGATTACATCATCCCCGCCGCCTTTGACGAGCGGGTGTGCCCGTCGGTGGCGAAAGCGGTGGCCCAGGCGGCGCGGGAGAGCGGTGCGGCACGGGTGTGAACGTATGAATGGCGGGGCACACCCGCGGGGCCCCGCGAAGCGGGGTGCGCGCCAGCGCGTACAAGCATTTTGCGCAGCAAAATCTTGCCGCAGGGCGAATTTATTTCGCCCGAGGAGGAAAAATCCGGGGCCCCCGCAAGGCGCCGCCTTGCGGGGCGTGTGCCCGTCGGTGGCGAAAGCGGTGGCCCAGGCGGCGAAAGCCAGCGGCGCGGCGAGAATCTGAAATTGTTAGGAGGAGTACCAGTGGCGTCTATGTGCGGAGCGGACTGCAGCAGCTGTGGGATGAGGGAGCGGTGCCAAGGGTGCGCCGAGACGGAAGGACACCCGTTTGGGGACGAGTGCGTGGTCTACAAATGCTATAAGGGCGGGGGAGAAAAGTCGTTTTTTGAGTATAAGAGTCAGTTGATTCAGGAGTTCAACGCCCTGAACATTCCGGATCTGCCCCAGATCACCGAGCTGTTCCCGCTGAACGGAAGCTATATCAATTTGGAGTACACCCTTCCCAACGGGCAGCGGGTCAAGCTGCTGCGGGACAGCGATATCTACCTGGGCTGCCAGGTGGAGCGGCCGGGCAGCGAGCGGTGCTACGGCCTGTCCGCCGATGACGATCATCTGGTGGTGTGCGAGTATGGCTGCGGCGGCGAAAACCCGCAGATTATCCTCTACAGAAGGAGACAGCCCCAGGCCGGGTCCTGACCCGGGCGGAGAAAACAGCAACGAGGGGAGCGCCGGCTCAGCCGGCGCTCCCCTCGTCCTGTTCCATCAGCTCCACCACCGTCCGGGCATACAGCCGGGCGGCGGTGATGGCCTCGCGGAGGGTATTGCCATGGGTGCCCACCTCCACCAGAATGGTGCCGGTGGACAGATGCTGGTTAAACCGGGTGGGCCGCAGCACCAGGGGCCGGGCCAGGGTGGCCCACTTGTCCGCCAGCGCCGACTGGATGGACAGCGCCAGGGCCAGGTTTACCTTCCAGTTGGGGTGGACCTGGCCGTTGGCGTCGCTGCCCAGCAGCATCATCACCTGGGCGCAGTCGTCCACCGTCCCCGCCACCACCTTATAAATGGTGCCGTCGCTGGCCACCAGGGCGTCCCGGTGGACGTCCAGCGCCAGTACGATGGAGGGGTACTTCTTCAGATTTTCCGCCAGCCCCTGCACCGAGCGGTTGTAGGCGTCGTTGTAGCTGGGGTAGTCGTACAGGGTGGTGTCGTGGACCACGCCGATGCCCGCCGCCTCGAACACCGCTTTCATCTCCTCCCCCACCCGGACCATGTTTTTGTCCGTATCCAGGGTGCGGTGGTCGCCGCTGGGCTCATAGACGTCGGTGCCCTCCATGGAGTAGGCCTCGGTGGCGTGGGAGTGGTAGATCAGCACCTTGGGACCCTCCCCGGCGGCGGACAGCTGGGGGGCGTTTTCCAGCAGGGCGGGTATGTCCACGGTGTAGTCCGTGTGGTTGTAGACGGACACGTTTCCAGACGTGACGTATTTGGCGGACGACCCGGCCACTATGGTGCGGGGGATGATGCCCTCGGGGGCCTCCACAGAGGGAAGAGAGGCGCTGGGCTCCTCGTCCTCTCCGGTGGGGTCCAGCTCCAGCAGGTCCCGGCTCTCCTCCGGGGGCGGCGGGCTTTCCGGGGGGGCTTCGGAGGGCAGCACGCCCCCCAGCAGGGAGGACTGGGCCAGCACCAGCCGGTCCCAGCGGGACAGCCCCTCCGGATTTTCCTCCAGCCCCAGCTCCGTCGACAGCAGGGCCAGCGACACCCGGGCGCTGCCCGCCAGCTCCCGGAGGTCGTCCAGGGCGGCGGCGGGGTCGCCCACCATCCAGGCCAGCCACAGCGCCAGCGCCCCCACCAGCACTGCCGCTCCCGTCCGCAGTCCCCGGGCCAAGGGCCTACTTGTCCTCTTCTTTCGCATACGCTTCACCTCCCTGCATGGTATGCGGGAACCCGGGGAGGTAGAACCGACGGAAAAACTCTCTTGACAGCACAAGTTCTCTGAGTTATACTAAGTAAGAAAATTACAACTAATAGGAGGAGTTGCCATGAAGCCGAAAATACCCCGGGACAAGTTTATGGGCCGCGTCCAGGGTAGGAGAAGAGGGGCAGGTTGTCATCCCCAGGGAGGTGCGGGAGCTGTTTAAAATTGAGCCGGGGGAAGAGCTGTTGCTGCTGGCGGACAAAAAGAAGGGAATCGTGCTGAAGGAGGGATTGTTATGAAATTAAAGCTGCCCAGCGATCAGTTTTTGTCCACCGTCCGGGTGGGGGACAAGGGTCAGATCGTCATACCCAAGGAGGTGCGGGACCTGTTTGAAATTGAGCCGGGGGACAGCCTGCTGCTCATGGCGGACAAAAAGCGGGGCATCGCCATCGTGGGCTTCGATGGGATGATCGACTTTATGGACGAGTCCATCCGGCAGGCGCGGATGGCGCAGCAGGAGATGGAAAAGGAGGAGCGGAAGTGAACGCGATACGGATTCTGGGGCTGACCAAGGAATACGCGGGCCGCCGGGTGGTGGACAGCCTGGAGCTCACCGTTCCGGCGGGGGAGCTGTTTGCCCTGCTGGGGGTAAACGGGGCGGGGAAGTCCACCACCATCAAAATGCTGTCCTGCCTCACCGTTCCGACCCAGGGGGACGCGGAGCTGATGGGCCACAGCGTGCGCACCGACAGCCACCGGGCCAAGGAGATTTTGGCGGTATCCCCCCAGGAGACCGCCATCGCCCCAAACCTCACCGTCCGGGAAAACCTGGAGCTGATGGCGGGCATCTACGGCCGGCCCGAAGGGCGGGTGGACGAGGTGACAGCCCAGCTGGGGCTGGACGAATGGGCGAAGGCCCGCGCCAAAACACTGTCCGGCGGCTGGCAGCGGCGGCTGTCCATCGCCATGGCCCTGGTGTCCCAGCCGGAGGTGCTGTTCCTGGACGAGCCCACCCTGGGGCTGGATGTGCTGGCCCGGCGGGAGCTGTGGTCGGTGATCCGGGGCCTGAAGGGGCGCACGGCCATCATTTTGACCACCCACTATCTGGAGGAGGCGGAGTCGCTGGCGGACCGCATCGGCATTATGAACCGGGGCCGCCTCCGGGCGGTGGGGACGGCGGAAGAGCTGAAGGCCCTGGCGGGCCGGGACAGCTTTGAGGACGCCTTTGTGGCCCTGGCGGGAGAGGAGGCGGCGTCATGAGGGTGGGCGCTTTCGCGAAACGGAACGTTAAGGAACTGCTCCGGGACCCGCTGACCCTGTTCTTCGGGCTGGGCTTCCCCCTGGTTCTTCTGGTGCTGATGAACGTGATCCAGCGCAACGTCCCGGTGCAAATTTTCGAGCTGAGCACCCTGGCCCCCGGCATCGCCCTGTTCGGGCTGACCTTCCTGGCGCTGTTTTCCGGGCTGCTCCTGGCCAAGGACCGCTCCTCCGCCTTTTTGGCCCGGCTGGCGGCCTCCCCCATGACCGCCTCCGATTTTCTGCTGGGCTACCTGCTGCCCATGCTGCCCATGGCGGTGGGGCAGAGCGTGATCTGCCTGGGGGCGGCGGTGGCCCTGGGCCTGCCCCTGAGCTGGAACCTGCTGGCGGTGGTGGCCTCGCTTGTCCCGTCCGCCCTGTTGTTTATCGCCATGGGCCTGCTGTGCGGAACCCTGTTCAACGACAAGCAGGTGGGGGGTATGTGCGGGGCTCTCCTGACCAACGTCACCGCCTGGCTGGCGGGGATCTGGTTCGACCTGTCCCTCATGGGGGGCGGGTTCAGGACCCTTGCCTACCTGCTCCCCTTTGCCCATGGGGCGGACGGGGCCAAGGCCGCCCTGGCGGGGGACTGGGCGGCGCTGCCCGGGCATCTGCTGTGGGTGTCCGCCTGGGCGGCGGCACTGATGGTCCTGGCGGTGTGGCTGTTCCGGCGGCAGCTGGTGGAGCGGTGATTTTGACAGAATCAGGAAGGTATTCGGGGTTGAAAATTTTTCCCTTTTGTGGTAGGATAGAGACCACTAGAGGAGGGCTGGAGCATTTGCGGCCATCCCAAAGGAAAGGTGAGGATTCATATGGGCTTTTTTGGTATGCAGAAAGCGGAGCCAAGGGTAGAGCCGCCCGCCGCCGAGGAGCACTTTGAGGAGAAACCCGCGCTGCCCCGGGCCAACAGCACCGTCATCGCTCAGGGTGTGACCGTCAAGGGTACGCTCCGGGGCGAGGGCGTGGTTCAGGTGGAGGGCGTCGTAGAGGGTGAGTTTGACCTGACCGGCGCGGTTATCGTGGCGGAGTCCGGGCTGATCCGCGGTCCCATCAAGGCGGACGTGGTCCGGGTGGCGGGCCGGGTCGAGGGCAGTGTACAAGCCCGGGAGCATCTGCGCCTGGAGCCCACCGGCAGCCTGGACGGCGACGTGACCACCGCATCCCTGGTGGTGGAGGATGGCGGCACCTTGAATGGCCGGTGCACCACAACCAAGCTCCCCATGCCCGAGCTGGAGTTCCAGGGAGCCAGAAGCTCGGCCACCCTGGAATTTGGGCCCGAGTTTGAGCTGGAAGAGGAGAAATAAAAAACGCCCCCGCCGGTGTGAACGGCGGGGGCGTTTTTTATTCTGCGGCGTTGTCGCGCCCGCTTTGGGTGCGCTTCTTCTCACGCTGCGCCTGCTCGCGACGGCTCCGCGCTTCGATGTTGTCACGCTCGCTTTGGGCGCGCTTCTCGCCCCGGCTTCCCTCCGGCTCGGGACACAAACAGAATCGCTGTGCGATTCTTGGTTTGTATCCCTCGCTCCAGTCCATCCGGGGCGGCGCGCCTAAGCTCATGCTCAGATCCCCTGCCACAGCATGGCGTCGGCCACCTTCAGGAACCCGGCGATGTTGGCGCCCGCCTGGATGTTCCCCTTCATGCCGTACTTCTCCGCGGCGGCGGCACAGGCGGCGTAGATGCCCTCCATAATGCCCTTCAGCTTGGCGTCCACTTCCTCAAAGGTCCAGCTCAGCCGCTCGCTGTTCTGGCTCATCTCCAGGCCGGAGGTGGCCACGCCGCCGGCGTTGGACGCCTTGGCGGGGGAGAAGAGGATGCCCGCGGCCTGATAGGCGGCGATGGCACCGGGAGTGGAGGGCATGTTGGCCCCCTCAAACACGCCGATGCAGCCGTTGGCGATGAGGGTTTTGGCGCTGTTCTCGCCGATCTCGTTCTGGGTGGCGCAGGGCATGGCGATGTCGCAGGGCACCGTCCAGATGCCCGAGCAGCCCTCCACGTACCTGGCGGAGGGGACGTAGTCCAGGTAGGTCTTGATGCGGTCACGCTTGACCTCCTTGATCTCCTGGATGACCTTGTAGTCGATGCCGTTCTCGTCCACGATGTAGCCGTTGGAGTCGGACATGGCGATGACCTTCCCCCCCAGCTGGACGCACTTCTGGTTGGCGTAGATGGCCACGTTGCCGGAGCCGGAGATGACCACCCGCTTGCCCGCAAAGGACTGGCCGTTGTCCCGGAGCTGGGCGTCGGCAAAATAGCACAGGCCGAAGCCGGTGGCCTCGGTGCGGGCCAGGGAGCCGCCGTAGCTCAGGCCCTTGCCGGTGAGCACGCCGGTGAACTCGTTGCGGATTTTCTTATACTGGCCGAACAGGAAGCCGATCTCCCGGGCGCCCACGCCGATATCGCCGGCGGGCACGTCGGTGTCCGGGCCGATGTGGCGCTGCAGCTCGGTCATGAAGGACTGGCAGAACCGCATGACCTCGCCGTCGCTCTTGCCCTTGGGGTCGAAGTCGGAGCCGCCCTTGCCGCCGCCCATGGGCAGGGTGGTGAGGGAGTTTTTGAAAACCTGTTCAAAACCCAAAAACTTGATGACGGACAGATTGACGGAGGGATGCAGGCGAAGCCCGCCCTTGTAGGGGCCGATGGCGGAGTTGAACTGCACCCGGTAGCCCCGGTTTACCTGTACCTTGCCGCCGTCGTCCACCCAGGGCACCCGGAACATGACCACCCGCTCCGGCTCCACCATACGGCCAATGATGTTCTGCCGCTCATAGCGGGGGTCGGTCTCCACCACCGGCTCCAGAGACTCCAGCACCTCCTCCACAGCCTGGAGGAATTCGGGCTCGTGGGCGCTTTTGACTTTCAGATCGTCCATCACGGACAGCAGATAGGCGTTTTTCATTGACATCGTTGTCAGCATCCTTTCTTCCTTGAAGGTGGGGCTCGATTACAGTGCAGTATTTTACACCACTAAAGTAAAATTTGCAAGTCTAAAGACAAGAAATTGCAAAAAAGAATGTTACAAAAATTTATGGCGAAGCGGGAACCTTTTTGGAGGGCTGTGCATCTTAGGTATGTCCGGACAAGCGAGCCGTAAGGAGATGGTGTGACAATGGAGTGGACGCGGGAGGAATTTGCCGATGCCGTGACCCAGCATGGCGGGCGGATGTTCCGGGCCGCCCGGGCGGTGCTGGACAGCGACGCCGACGCGGAGGACGCGGTGTCCCAGGCGGTCTTGCAGGCGTGGCAGTCGCTGGACAGGCTGAAAAACAAGGGGGCCGTCCGGCCCTGGCTGGTGAAGATCGCGGTGAACTGCGCCTATGCCCAGCGGCGCAGGCAGGGGAGGGTGGTCTACCTGGACGACCTGGACCGGGAGCCCGCCGCTCCGGAAACCGCCCGTCACGACGGGCTGTGGGAGGCGGTGTGCGCCCTGCCCGCCGAACGGCGGGCGGTGGTGGCGCTGTTTTACTACGAGGGGCTGGGAGTGGATGAGATCGCACGGCTGCTGCGGGTGCCCCGGGGGACGGTAAAGTCCCGGCTTTCCAGGGCCCGGGGTCAGCTGAAGGAAATGCTGCAGGATCAGGAGGGCGAATATGGAACGGTTTGACGAGATGCTCAGGGCAATGGCGGACAAGGAGGAATGTATTGTGCCGGAGGGATTTGACGGGCGTTTGCAAAAGACGCTGGACGGCCTGCCGTCCAGGGCAAAAAAGACAGGGCTGGGCGCGGTGAGGGGTGTGCTGATTGCCGCGGCGGCGTGCGCGCTGCTGATGGGGACGGCGCTGGCGGCGTCGCCGGGGCTGCGGGAGATGCTGGCTGCGGCGCTGGGCGGGTTTGCGCCCTACGCCCAGGAACAGGACGGGCAGGCCTACAGGATGGACGGCTTGGAGGTCCGGGTGCTGTCCGCCATGGCGGACCAGGATACCATCCGGGTCTATGTCCAGTTCAAGGATTTGGAGGGCGACCGGCTCAGCGGCCACATCAACGGCATGGGCCTTGTGGACACGCCAGCCCCCCCCAACG